>CAYPYQ010000132.1:0-5314 GCA_964414735.1 uncultured Hydromonas sp. | reverse complement strand
AAAACCCCGCGCGCACTCTACGCCTCCGACATCAGCGCACACGCGGTCAACGACATGGCGAATAATCTGCAACGCGCCGAATTGCCGTTCCCTGTGGCCTTTGAACAAAACAATGCACTGTCTGTCATGCCACCTGCTGCGAGTGGCGTCATGGTTTGCAATCCGCCCTACGGCGAACGCATTGACGTGACCACGGCAAACGAGACCTCGGTGTTTTTCAAACAGTGGGCTGATCATCTGAAAACGCACTACGCCGGCTGGAATGCCTACATCCTGACCAGCGATCGTGACACACCCAAATACATGCGTCTGTCTGCCAGCAAAAAAACACCGCTGTTCAATGGTGCGCTGGATTGTCGTTTATTTGAATTTAAAATGGTCGCGGGCAGCGCACGCAAACCCAAACCAACTGCAACTGAATAAGCACAACCATAAAAAAACCTCGGCAGTGCCGAGGTTTTTTTGTCAATGGCTTGATGCCACGAATTACTTGATGATATCAATAATATCCAACTTATCTTTGACTTCAAAAATCGAAATCGCACCGTTTTTAATATCACCTTTTTCATCAAATGCGATTGGCCCAATGAGGCCTTCAATCGCTACCTTCGGCATTGCCGCCGCTATCGCTTCCGGTTCAACCGAGTTGGCAAGCTTCATCGCAGCAACGATGGCATAGGTCGCATCGTAGGCAAATGGCGCATAAATCTGAACTTTTTGCCCCGGGAAGGTTTTCTCGTAGTTCGCGCTGAATTCAGCACCTTTAGGCATTTTTTCCAGCGGCATACCGGCTTGCGAACACACCGCGCCTTTACCTGCCGCACCGGACAATTCCATAAATTTTGCGGTACACAAGCCATCAGCACCCGCCAATTTACTGTTCAACCCCAACTCTTTCAGCTGCTTGGCCAAAGTCGCACCGGTATCATCCATCCCGCCCCAGAATACGTAGTCTGGATTCAAACTTTTGATTTTAGTCAGCAATGCTTTGAAGTCCGACGTTTTATCGCTGGTTGCCTCACGCGCCACCACCGTTGCTCCGGCATCTTTCATACTTTTTTCCACCTGATCGGCCAAACCCTTACCGTATTGGGTCGAGTCGTCGATGATGGCAATGGTTTTCACGCCATGATTGAGCATGTATTTGGCCAAAGCAGGACCTTGCTGCGCATCGGTCGCTACCACGCGATAGGAGCTGACCGAGCCTTTCGGGGTTTTGTTGGATTTTAAAGTATAGGTTGGATCGGTCGAGGACGGCGAAACCTGTACAAAACCCGCTGCGCTGTACACCGCATTGGCCGGAATGCTGACACCTGAGGTCGCATGACCGACCACGGCAGCGACTTTTTCATCTACTAATTTTTGTGCCACGATGGTGCCTTGTTTTGGATCGGCTGCGTCATCCTCGCCGACCAATACCAATTTAACTTTTTTACCACCAATAATCAAATCGCCTTTGGCATTGATTTCATTGATTGCCAGTTGTACGCCGTTTTCATTGTCCTTACCGATGTGGGCAATACCACCGGATTTCGGCTCGCCACTGCCGATTTTCACGCAAATTTCATCTGCCGCCAATGAGCCGCACGCGCTTTTACCACCACCGGCGGCCTTATCCCCGCCACCACATGCGCTCAACGCCAAAGCCAAAACAGAAACCACCGGTAAATACTTATGAATCTTAGACATAACACATCCTTGCTATTTAAACAAAATCTATCAAAAAAACGATTATCAGCAGTTCAAAAAATCCCTCTTTACATCGAAAGCCATAATCATCTTTTGAATTATCGCCTTTTTAAAAAAATAATCAAGGCTTTAGACACATATACCCCCCATAAAAAAGGACGATCGTTCAAAAATCCCACATAAAAAATGCCTATGTCACACTCATGCAAACAATTCGTTACAAAAAGGAGTGCTCTGACCAATGGTCTCCAGCAGCCAACCGCTTATATAATGCGAGGTATTGAATATTCCCCAATATCGGAGGTTCGTATGAAATACACACGCGCCCAAGCCCGCCGCATTCTGCGCGATAACTGGTATCACCTCACCGCGGATGAGCGCGAATTTTTAGAGCGCACACTGGATAAAACCGTTCAGCCACGTGATTTGAACCAAGAGTTCACCGACCAGCGCACCTTTGGTGAAAAAGTCGCCGACAAAGTGGCCGAGTTTGGCGGCTCGTGGACATTCATCATGCTGTTTATGGGATTTTTACTCTCGTGGGCACTGATCAACAGCGTGATTTTGCTCAAAAATGCGTTTGACCCCTACCCGTATATTTTTCTCAATCTGTTGTTATCTATGCTCGCCGCCATTCAAGCCCCGATCATCATGATGTCGCAAAACCGTCAAAGCAAACGCGACCGACTGGATGCTGAGATTGACCACGAAGTCAACGTCCGCGCCGAGCTAACGCTGTATCACCTCAATAAACAAATCCACCGAATCGAACATCAACTGGAACTTTTAAACCGCCAATTGGGCTTAACCGATGAGGAAATTACTGCCGCTGAAACGGATCTACGCACCGCTCACAAACAAAAAGCACACACCGGATGATGTGTGCTTTTTGGCACTTCAAAATATTATTCAAAAACGATCATTTGAATTCAGGTTTACGCTTTTCGATAAATGCCGCCATGCCCTCTTTTTGATCCGCCGTACCAAACAAGCTGTGAAAACCGCGACGCTCGAACAACAAACCTTGTGACAGCGTGGTTTCAAACGCCTGATTGACCGCTTCCTTCGCCATCATCACCGATACTTTGCCGTAACCCGCGATGGTTTGCGCCATTTTCAGCGCTTCGCTTTGCAACTGATCAGCCGGTACCACGCGCGCAACCAAACCCGAACGCTCAGCCTCCTCCGCCCCCATCATGCGACCGGTCAGCACCAAGTCCATGGCTTTGGCTTTACCCATTGCACGGGTTAAACGCTGCGTACCGCCCGCCCCAGGAATCACGCCAAGCTTGATTTCCGGCTGACCAAACTGAGCCGTATCTGCCGCAATGATGGTATCGCAACTCATCGCCAACTCACAACCGCCACCCAAAGCAAAACCCGACACCGCTGCGATAATCGGTTTACGCATACGGCCGATTTCATCCCAGTTACGCGAGATAAAATTACCCGTATAGGCGGTTTCAAAATCCAATTGCGCCATCGCCTTGATATCCGCGCCCGCAGCAAAAGCCTTTTCACTGCCGGTAATAATGATCGCACCAATGCTGGCATCGGCCTCAAATGCCAACAGCGCCTGCGCCAACTCATCCATCAGCGCATCATTGAGCGCATTCAATTGCTGCGGGCGATTTAGAGTGATGCGTCCGACGTGATCCAAATGTTCGACGATGATGTTTTGGTATTCCATGTGTGTCCTTTGTGCATGAAGGGTTGATTAAAATGCGGCAAATATCTGTAAAAGTTGTTTTTTATTCCTTTTTCACTCCATTTGCTCAACGCCATTAAACGCAACCATTGTACCTCAATCATCCAGTAACACCTATCGGTTTTCTGCGTATAAACAGGCACACGCTACAGGTGCATCGTGTGTCAGTTTATGCCAAAATCACACCTTCGCATAAACCCAAACACATCGCTCTGCTCATGAATGCTGCTGCCCTACACTACACCATCACGCCACACCCTCACAGCCACACGTTTATCGTACACTTACATGTAGTGGGATCACATCTGGAGGGCGTTTGCTTGAGCTTGCCCAACTGGATTGCCGGCAGCTACATGATTCGCGACTTTGCACGACACATTGTAGCCATTCGTGCTTACGATGATGCGGGCGCACCCGTCACACTCACCCCACTGACGCAATACAGTTGGCAAAGCGCCGCCTTCACTCAAGGTTTGAACGTCGAATATGAAGTTTTCGCGCACGACCCTTCGGTGCGCACTGCTTTTCTCAACACCGATACCGGTTTTTTTAACGCCACATCTGTGTGTCTCAGCATTGCCGAATACGCCGAGCAGCCACATACGCTGACGCTGAATCCACCTGCGCAGTTTGATCAATGGCAAGTCGCCACACAATTGACGCGCGCAGAGCACACCGCCGAGCATGGCTTTGGCGATTATGTGGCAAAGAACTACGATGAGCTGGCCGATCGTCCAGTACGCATGGGGCATCTAAATTGGGTGAAGTTTGAGGTATTTGGCATTCCGCATGTCGTGGCCATTTCCGGTGAGTTTCAAAATTTAGATATGCAACGTTTGTCCAAGGATATGATTTCCATCTGCGCTGAGCAATTGCGTTTGTTTGAACCTGCGATTCAAACCACAGGATACGCACCGTTCGCCTCGTATCTATTCATGCTGGATGTCCGTGGTTCAGGCTACGGCGGATTGGAGCACCGCGACAGCACCGCGCTGTTGTGTACACGTGATGCACTACCGAATTCATTGGATACCGAAAACACACGCCGCCCAGCCTATATCGAGCTGCTGGGGTTGATTAGCCACGAGTATTTCCACAGCTGGAATGTCAAACGCATTAAGCCTGCGAATTTTGCGCCGTATGATTTAACCCAAATAACCGACACCTCGCTGCTCTGGTTTTTTGAAGGCGTGACCAACTACTACGACGACCTCATGCTGTACCGTGCTGACATTTTGAGTCATAGCCAATATACGGACATCCTCAACCGCAACATTGACAACGTATTTCGCCACCGTGCACAACAGCGCCAAACCGTGACCGAAGCTGGGTTTTACGCTTGGACAAAATATTATCAGCCGACAGAAAACTCGATCAATGCGAATACCAATTACTATGTCAAAGGCTCATTGGTTGCGCTGTGCATTGATTTATTTATTCGTGATAACAGCGGTGATCGCTTCAGCTTGGACGATGTGATGCGCCAACTATGGCAGGATTTTGGGCGAGATTTTTATCACACGTCTCAACCACGTGGTGTGACTTTGGCTGATATTCAAGCAGCCATTGAACAATTTGCCGGAACCTCGGCCAACGACCTGCTGTACATCGCCCTTTTTACCACACGTGCTCTGCCGCTGAATTTACTGCTGCTCTCGCAAGGTTTGCATCTGAAATACACGCGAGCCAGCTCGCCCGAGCTGGGCGCTGCGCTCAAGCAAACAGCCGACGGCTGGCTCGTCGAACGTGTATTGTCCGGCAGCATGGCCGAGCAAGTAGGATTAGCACCACAGGATGTGCTGATCGCGTTGAATCGTTTTAAACTGGATAAAAAGCCGGATGAGTTATTGGCGCAGTTTCCGCGTCAAAGCTATGTATCGTTGCATTTCTGGCGCGATGGCGCATTGCATCAAACCG
>CAYPYQ010000131.1:0-5246 GCA_964414735.1 uncultured Hydromonas sp. | reverse complement strand
ACGAACAGCAAGGCCATCAAACCACTGGTGGCCAACTCGTGACCGATCTGCGGACCGACGAATTCGTTACGCTCCAGCTTCACGTCCGGCGAAGCGGATTGCAAGGCTTTCATCACCTGCTGCGTTTGCTGCTCGCTGGTGACATCTTTTTGCAGCGGCACGCGAATCAGCACTTTATCAGTCGCACCGAAGTTCTGTACCTGCGCGTCCTTATAGCCGATACCTTCCAGACTTTTACGAATGCTGTTCAAATCTGCCGGCTGGCTGTATTTGGTTTCCACCAAAGTACCACCGGTAAATTCGATGGAGAAATGCAGACCTTTGGTGAACAGAAAGAACACCGCCAACAAAAAGGTAATCAATGAAATCGCATTGAAAATCAAGGCGTATTTCATGAAATTGATGTCTTTTTTAAATCGGAAAAATTCCATAATATGCTTTCAAACCTGATCTTCGATGAATTATTGCGCAGACTTGGATGTATCTGCCTTAGGTCGCCACACTTGCCCAATCGAAATTGACTGCAAGCGTTGACGACGGCCATACCACCAGTTCGCCAAACCACGTGAGAAGAACACGGCGGAGAACATCGAAGTGGCGATACCCAAACAGTGCACAATGGCGAAACCGCGAATCGGACCGGTACCGAAAATCAACAATGCCAGACCGGCAATCAAAGTCGTGATATTCGAGTCCAAAATCGTTGCGAACGCACGCTCGTAACCCAAATGAATGGCCATCGCCGGTGGCTGTCCATTGCGCAGCTCCTCGCGAATCCGCTCGTTAATCAATACGTTCGAGTCAATCGCCATACCGAGCGTGAGCGCCACCGCCGCAATTCCTGGCAAGGTCATGGTCACGCCAATCGCCGCCAAAATCCCCACCAGCAGCAACAGATTCACACCCAGCGCCAATACGGAGAACATACCAAAAACACGGTAGTAAATCAGCATGAAAACCGACACCGCCGCAAAA
This sequence comes from uncultured Hydromonas sp., assembly GCA_964414735.1. Lineage (GTDB taxonomy): Bacteria > Pseudomonadota > Gammaproteobacteria > Burkholderiales > Burkholderiaceae > CTSOIL-112. The sequence continues at coordinate 4,271 of CAYPYQ010000131.1, read as the reverse complement.
CCGTAGGCCAATGATTTCAGACCCTTTTTGATGTTCTCTTCACCCAAAGATGGACCCACGGTACTTTCCTGCGTGATGGTCATGGGTGCGGCCAAAGCGCCGGAGCGCAACAGCAGTGCCAAGTCCTCGGCTTCTTGCAGCGAACGAGCACCGGTAATCTGGAAACTGTCACCAAATTCACCTTGAATCGTTGCCAGTGAAATCACTTCGCCCTTGGTTTTACCATCCGGCTGCTGTTCGTACATGACGATACCCATGCGTTTGCCCACGTTGTCATGGGTGGTTTGACGCATGATTTTGCCGCTTTCGGTATTCAGATTAACGCTGACGTGCACACCACCGTTTTGTCCATCCAGCTGGCCACGTGCTTGGGTAAACGCATCACCGGTAATCACAACCTGCTTTTTCAACAGGGCTTTTTTACCCGGCTCACCGGCAACGTCGAATTCAACACCATTGAGTGGATTGGCGGTTTCCTCCATACGCACTTCCAGCGTCGCGGTACGGCCAATCAGGCTTTTCGCACGCGCCGGATCGCTCTCACCGGGCAATTCCACGACGATACGGTCGAAACCTTGCTGCTGCACGATTGGCTCGGACGCACCCATGGCGTTCACACGATTGTGCAGAATTTCGATATTTTGTTTGATCGCTTGGTTTTTAACTTGGTTGACCGCTTGTTCAGTCAAACCGACGGTCAATACATTGCCATTCGGTTGAATCATATAGTCAGTCGCACCTTGCTCACTGCTGATGAGACCACGCGCTTGCTCTGCGCTTGCCGGGCTGTCAAAGGTCATGACCAGCTGCTCGCCGTTTTTTTCTACGCCCGGGGTGGTGATTTTTTTGTCTTTAAACGTGGTGTTAAAGCCATTTTGCATCGCGTCGAGTTTTTTCTGAACGGCTTCGGACATTTTCACTTCGAGCAGGAAATGCACGCCACCGCGCAAATCCAAACCGAGCGCCACAGGCTTCGCACCGATCGCGCTCATCCAGTCTGGTGCCGCGGATACTGAGCTGTAGGCCAGTGTGTATGAAGGGGAATTCGGATCGGTATTGAGCGCAGCATTGAGTGCCTCTTTGGCCTTGGCTTGCGCATCTTGGCCTTTCAGACGGATTTTGACCGTGCCCAAGCCCTGTGCGGTTTTTTCAAAATACAAACCGGTGTACGGGATATTTTGCGCTTTGAGCACCTGCTCAACTTTGTCCTTCATATCGGACTCGACCTTAACCGTTGCCTTCGCACCGGAGACCTGCACCGCCTCAGTCGTACCGAAGAACGTCGGGATGGTGTAGAGCAAGCCCAGAACCAACGCGACCACTATGATTATGTTTTTCCACAAGGGATAACGGTTCATACATCACCACTTTATTTAAACGCACCTGAATGTTCATCACCAAAAAATACGCCTGAACGCGTCTGTTGGCTCATATTTAAAGCGAAATCACGCACATCAGGTGAATGTGCGTGATTTTTTATCCATATCGGTATATGGATTACAGTTTCAAAGTACCGTTTGGCAATACCGACTGGATCGCATTGCGCTGGAACACCACTTCAACCGATTGCCCATTCACACGCGATACTTCCAAAGTCACGAAATTCTCGTCCAAGCTAAGGATTTTACCCACCATGCCACCGCCAGTGGTCACTTCATCACCCTTTTTCAAAGAGTCCAGCATTGCACGTAACTCTTTTTGACGTTTCATCTGCGGACGAATCATCATAAAGTAAAAAATCGCAAAAATAATGATTAAGGGTAAAAACGACATCAAGCCGCCGGTAGGATCCACGCCCGCTGTTTGTGCGTGTGCATCTGAAATCAAAAACATATCGTTCTCCTCTTGGTTATTCATTAATACGATAAAACCTGCGTATTATAACAGCTCTGATCGTTTTAGCCCATAGTTAAGCGGTTTTTAGCCGAAGTTTGCTCAATCCACGCCGCGTGCACGATCGGCATGAAACTGCCGCACAACCTCATCAAAGCGATCGTTGTCTAAGCCATCGCGTAAATCCTGCATCAATTGCAGGTAGTAGTGCAGATTATGAATCGTGTTGAGCTGCGCACCGAGCATTTCGCCCATTTTGTGTAGATGGTGCAGATACGAGCGTGAGAAATTGCGACAGGTGTAACAAGTACAGGTTTCATCCAATGGACGCAAATCAGTTTTATACCGCGCATTTTTGATCTTCAGATCGCCAAAACGCGTGAATAGCCAACCATTGCGTGCATTGCGCGTTGGCATCACGCAGTCAAACATATCGATGCCCTGCGACACGCCAAACACCAAATCCTCCGGTGTCCCCACGCCCATCAGATAGCGAGGCTTGTGCGCTGGCAGCTGATGACCGATAAACTCAAGTACGCGGTAAAACTCCTCTTTCGGCTCGCCAACCGACAGCCCACCGATCGCCATGCCGTGAAATGGCATGTCTGCCAACGCAGCCAAAGACTGCTCGCGCAGGTGATCGTGCATCCCGCCTTGGACAATACCGAACAACGCATTCGGATTCTCCAAACGATTGAACTCATCCAGCGAGCGTTTCGCCCAACGCAGGGACAACTCCATCGACTCACGCGCCGTTGACACGTCTGCCGGATACGGCGTACATTCATCGAACTGCATCACGATGTCGGAATTGAGCACCGTCTGAATTTGCATGGATACTTCCGGCGTTAAAAACAGCTTGTCACCGTTCACCGGCGAGCTGAATTTCACACCCTCTTCCGTAATTTTGCGTAAATCACCCAAACTAAATACCTGAAAACCGCCCGAATCAGTCAAAATCGGCTTGTCCCAATTCATAAATTGATGCAAACCACCGTGGACTTTCATCACATCCATGCCTGGGCGCAACCACAGGTGGAAGGTATTGCCCAAAATGATTTGTGCATTGATTTCGCGTAGCATGTCCGGCGACATGCCCTTGACTGCGCCATAGGTGCCCACCGGCATAAAGATCGGCGTTTGTACCACGCCGTGATTGAGGGTCATGGTGCCACGGCGGGCTTTACCCGAGGTTTTGTGTAGTTTAAATTCAAGCATTTTTATTAATTTATTGGTTTAAGTTTAACTCATAATTATATGATTTAATTGTTTTTATCTAGCCACATCGCATCACCATAACTGAAAAAACGGTATTGGTGTGAAATCGCATGATTATACGCATCGCGTATGGTTGGCACGCCAGAGAAAGCCGACACCAGCATCAGCAATGTGGATTGCGGCAAGTGAAAATTAGTGATCAACGCATCCACCACACCGAATTGATACGGCGGACGGATGAACAGTCGGGTTTCAGCAGTTGCCGCCTGCATCTGCCAATCGGTTTTACGTTCGGGATTTTGCTGCGCATACGCCGATTCCAAAGCACGCAGACTGGTCGTACCGACCGACACCACGCGCCGCCCTTGCGCACGCGCCTGATTGATCGCATCCGCAGTCGCCTGTGGAATTTCGTACCATTCTTCGTGCATCACATGCTCGGATAAGTTTTCTGACGACACCGGCAAAAAAGTCCCCGCACCGACATGCAGCGTCACATACGCGATTTGTACACCCTTTTCCTGTACTTTTTGCAACAGTTTCTCATCAAAATGCAGCCCCGCCGTCGGTGCGGCCACCGCGCCATCGCGCTGCGCGAACACCGTTTGATAGCGTTGCGCGTCAAAATCATCCGCCGCATGGTCAATGTACGGCGGCAACGGCAAATGACCGTATTGCTCCAGCATGGGTAAAATAGGCTGCTCGCTGCGCAAATGGTAAAAACGCCCCTCTTTGGACACCACTGTCAGCTCAGCATCATCTGCTACGCGAATCACCGTATCGGGCTGCGGTGTTTTGGAGGCACGAATTTGTGCGACGCATTCGTGCGTGCCGCTGACACGCTCGACCATTACCTCAACTTTGCCGCCAGTGGCTTTTTGCCCGAACAAGCGTGCTTTGATAACCTTAGTGTTATTCAGCACCAGCACATCACCGGATTTGAACTGTGCCAACACATCGGCAAAATGCGCGTCGCGCAAACCGCTCGGCTCCACCACCAATAAACGACTGGCCGTGCGCTCACGCGCAGGCATCTGTGCAATCAGCGCCTGCGGCAACTCGTAGTCAAAATGGCTGAGGTTTAAATCATCCGCCGATTGAATCTCGGGCGGTAAGGCGGTGGTAAAAAAATTGGACATGAACAAATCGGATTGACGGGTAAACAAGCAAAGGCGCATTTTACCGTATTTTTAACCTATCCCCAATGATTCAGACGGATC
>CAYPYQ010000130.1:0-4164 GCA_964414735.1 uncultured Hydromonas sp. | reverse complement strand
CTACACCGGCACATACAAAGGTCGTCCGATTTCAGTGATGGGGCATGGCATGGGGATTCCGTCGTGCTCGATTTACATCAAAGAGCTGATCACCGATTTTGGGGTGAAAAAAATCATTCGTGTCGGCTCCTGCGGCGCGGTACGCCGTGATATCCATGTACGTGACATCGTGATTGGCTTGGGTGGTTGCACCGATTCCAAAGTCAATCGCACGCGGTTCAAAGGTCATGATTTTGCCGCGATTGCCGATTTTTATATGGTGCAGGCGATGGTCGAGGCGGCCAAAGCACACGGCACGCCGGTGCATATCGGCAATATTTTCTCGGCCGATTTGTTCTACAACCCCGACACCAGCTTGTTTGACACTATGGAGCAATACGGCATCGTCGGCATCGAAATGGAAGCGGCGGGCATCTATGGTTTGGCCGCCGAATACGGCGCGAAAGCCGCTGTGATCTGCACCGTGTCCGACCACATCCGCACGCATGAGCAAGTGTCCGCCGAGGAGCGCCAAACCAGTTTCAACGACATGATGGTCATCGCGCTGGAATCGGTGTTGATCGGCGATCATCAGGGCGCGCAAGGGCTGTAAAACGACAGCACTTTCCACCGTGTTGACTCCTTTTTTATTCATAAAAAATGAGTCAAAACCCAGTTTCAGCCGAGGCGAACTTTTGCGAAATAAAAGTTAAGTGAATCGGGCTGAAACCGAAACAATCAAGTCTTATGGTTGATGCCCATCCGTTCGTAATTATGGTTGGATTTTAAAGCCAACTTTTTCCCATGCGCGCCATTCTTCTTCGATCAGATAGTCGGTCAAAGGATGGGCGTCACGCCAAGTGCGCTCGATTGACCATTGAATCTTACGGTTTTTGAATTTGAGTACCGCTTGCGGCAGCTCAATATCCACGCGGGCGTGTGCCAACAGTACGGCCAAACGCAGGCACAGCGTGTGCGTCGGAAAGTCGGGATTTTTCTCCAGCATGTCAATGCATTTGCGCAAACCACCAATCTGCGCGCTGATTAAGTCAGCCAAATAACTTTGCGCAAAACGCGAAAATCCGGCCAAATCCGTATTCGCCATCAGATACGCACCGTGCTTGTGATAGCCATCATGTGACACGGCCATGCCGATTTCGTGCGTCATGGCTGCCCAGCTCAGGCGTTGGCGCGCCAATTCTTCCGCATCCGGAGCGACTTGGGCATACAGTGCCATCGCGAGCTCATGCACGCGTTGCGCTTGTGTGGTGTCCACGCTGTAGCGGCGCATGAGCCGCAGCATGGTTTGCTTGCGCACGTCCAGACGCGTGCCACCGCCGCGCAGTTGTTCGAGCAAATCAATCATCACGCCTTGACGCAGCGCGCTGTAGCACGGGCGCATTTCCTGTACGTCGAGCGCATGAAAAAGCCCCATCAGCACCGCCAAACCGCCGGCCAAAACCTGCGCGCGTTGCTCGCGCATGGTGCTGGCGAACGGCCATTTTTTCGGTTCTTTGTTGAGCATCAGTTGCGCCAGTGCGCTCATGCGCTCGCGTGTGATCGGGTAGGTGGTGTTTTCTTTGCCACCGTTTTTCGGATCCAACATCACACACAGCTCGGCGATGGTTTCGATCGTGCCAGACGAGCCGACCGCGTATTTCCAGTGCTCGGCGTTGAACGTCGCGCGCGCTTCTTCAAACACCGCTGAGGCTGCGATCACGGCCTTTTCAAATGAGCGTTTGGTCGGGCGTCCATCGGGGAAAAATTTCAGGGTGTGCGATACGCAACCGATACGGAATGAATTGAGCTCATGCGGGGTGAAGTTGCTGCCCAAAATGACTTCGGTCGAGCCGCCGCCAATATCCACCACCAAACGCGATTCGCCATCCTTGGGCAAATCATGCGATACGCCGAGATAAATCAGCCGTGCTTCCTCGCGTCCGGCAATGATTTCGATCGGATAACCGAGCGCTTCTTGCGCGGGTTTGAGAAAGGCTTCGGGATTTTTCGCGCTGCGCAGACTTTGCGTCGCGACCGCACGCACCGCGTACGGCGCCACGCCGCGCAGACGTTCTGAAAACCGCTCCAGACAGGCCACCGAGCGAGCGATGGCTTCGGGGGTCAGATTGCCATTTGCATCCAAGCCTGCACCGAGACGCACCGGTTCTTTGTAGTAGTCGATGCGCACCAGTTGTCCGTGCTCCAGCCGTGCCATTTCGAGGCGGAAACTGTTTGAACCCATATCAACCGTAGCTAAGATTTGCCCGTTTCTGATCGCCATGATGTGCCTTGAGTATGAATGAATTGCCGGTGAGTATTTTGTTTAGTCGCCTAATAATGCCTGCGCAAATTCCTCTGCATCGAAGGTTTGCAAATCTTGTACGCCCTCGCCCACGCCGATGAAATACACCGGAATTTTGCGCTCAACCGCGAGCGCGGCGAGCACGCCGCCTTTGGCCGTACCATCCAGTTTGGTAATGATGAGCCCCGTCAAGCCGATGGCTTCGTCAAAGGCTTTGACCTGCGCCAACGCGTTTTGCCCCATATTGCCATCCAACACGAGGATGACTTCGTGTGGTGCGCCTTCGAGGGCTTTATTCGCCACGCGTTTGACTTTTTTCAGCTCGTCCATGAGGTGCAGTTGCGTTGGCAGACGACCGGCGGTATCGGCTATGACCACGTCCAGTTGCTTGGCTTGTGCCGAGGCAATTGCGTCAAACACAACGGCGGCCGGATCGCCGGATTCCTGTGCAATCACGGTGACGTTGTTGCGCTCACCCCAGACGGCGAGCTGCTCACGCGCTGCGGCGCGGAAGGTGTCGCCTGCGGCGAGGATGATTTTTTTGCCCATTTCTTGCAGGTGAAAGGTGAGCTTGCCGATGCTGGTGGTTTTTCCCGCGCCATTCACGCCAGCGACCATCAGCACCAGCGGACGGTGCGTGTCAATGCGCAGTTCTTTTTCCAGCGGTTGCAGCAGTTCGACGAGCACTTGTTTGAGCGCGGTGCGCACGCCTTGCGCATCCTCGATGCGCTCTTTTTTGATTTTCTCGCGCAGCGATTGCATGATTTTTTCGGTCGCGCTAACGCCGACATCGGCCATGAGCAGCGCGTCTTCGAGTGATTCAAACAGCGCTTCGTCAACTTTTACGCCGATGAATACATGGCGTAGGTTTGTGCCGGTTTTACTCAGTCCAGCACGCAGACGCGCCATCCAGCCGCGTTGTGAAAACTCCTCGGCGCTGGGTTTGGCTTGGGTTTCGGGTTGTGGCGCAATGGTGTTGCTCGGCTCAGGCTCGGCAGGAATTTGCGCCAATTGGCTTTCCATCGCGCGGGTGAAAATCTCACCGAGATTGACGGATGGCTCGGTTTGCCGCTCGGTAGTTTCAACAGCAGCCACAGCCGCAGGCTCGCGCGGTTCTTCGGCGAGCTGTGGTTGGGGTGGCTCTATGAGCTGAGTAGCTTCAATCAGCTCAATAGGCTCAGCCGCAACCTCAGGTTCGGCAGGTGTTTCGATAGAGGATTCGACCACCGTTTCGACAGTGGTTTCAACCACGTCTTCGGTTTTTTTACGACGGAAAAAATTAAACATAACGATCCGAAAAAAAGATGCGGGTATAATTCGCCCATTGTACGCAAAGCCACACGGCGCGACAATCGTTACACCGCATTTCCATCGCCTTTCTCGTGTTTGCAACATGATAGTGCACGCGATTGAGCGGATGTCACAGGATATTCATACATCATGCGTAAAACCAGTTCCCGTCCATCATCGCCCCGATCGTCTGCACCTATCGCAGTAGGACAGGTGCGCATCATTGCGGGACAATGGCGTCGGCAGCAGCTACCGGTGCTGGTACACGACGGACTGCGCCCGACCGGTGATCGCGTGCGTGAGACGGTGTTTAACTGGCTGCATCATTTTTGGGGCGGGCAGTTTGCGGGGCAAACGGCGCTGGATGTATTTGCCGGAACCGGCGCATTTGGTCTGGAATGCGTCAGTCGCGGCGCGCGCGACGTGATTTTGATCGATAACCACAAACCGGCCGTTGAAAACATTCGAAAAACCCTGCAACATTGGCAGAAACAAGACGACAGCGTGGTTCAGGTGCGTGTGCTTCAAGACGATGCACTCGCGGTGTTGACGCAATTGGCCGCACAAAAGCACACGTTTGACGTCATTTTTCT
>CAYPYQ010000129.1:0-2533 GCA_964414735.1 uncultured Hydromonas sp. | reverse complement strand
ACGTCACAGTAACGCATTTTTCTACAACTACAGCAACTCAGGTTTCTCAGTCGGTGGCGACATCACGACCAAAGGTGGCTATAACGATGGCGTGAAAACGGTGAGTGGCGTGGACAATGTGGCGTTCTCCGAAGAAGGCGTTAAAGGCAGCAAGGTCGCCTACGGTTTGTTTGGTAAATACAAAAACGACAGCGTTGAGGTTGGTCTGGGTTACCAAGATGATGGCGTTCAAAAATCAGGTTCTATTCGCAAACAATGGGGCGTGGGTGTGGCCTACACCATCAATCCAGTTACCTTTGGCTTATCCTACTCTGCGGGTAAAGATGATGTGACCGGTAGCACGGGCAAGATCAAAAACTACGGTGGTTTTATCAGCGGTAAATTAACACCGAACGATACCTTGATGGCGTTTTATCGTCGTGCCAATTATACCAACGAAAAATCTGGTGTAAAAAGCACGGATGACAAAACCACACGGTACGGTATCGGTTATGTACACGCTTTGAGTAAACGCACTTCCATCTACGCGGACGTGGCGCGCCAAAAAACCAAAGGCATGAATGGTACGGTCAAAGGCAGCGAATTTACGGGTTGGGACATTGCCTTGCGTCACAATTTCTAAAAATATATTTTTATCCTCTTGTGTTTTTTGCGTCTAAACAACAGTTTAGGCGCTTTTTTTACATTTAATGAAGCAGTCATAAAGCCTTTGTAGCATGAGCGCATGACAACCAACAGCAGAGGGCAATTATGCGCATGAACGACGTGAATGATTTTGAGATGCCAGAGCAGCCTGAGTCTTCCGACGTTAAACAACACCGCACTTTATGGCTGTCCGATATCCATTTGGGCACGAAGGATTGTCAGGCGCACGCGCTACTGGATTTCCTCGCACACAATGATGCCGAGTGTATTTATCTGGTCGGCGACATTATCGACGGTTGGCAGCTGAAAAAACGCTGGTACTGGCCGCAAGCGCACAACGACGTCATTCAAAAACTCCTGCGCAAGGCACGCAAAGGCACGCGCATCGTTTTTATTCCCGGTAATCACGATATGTTCGTGCGCGACTTTCTCAAGCACACGCCGAATCTGGCCGTAGGCGGGATTGAGGTGATGGATGAAGTGATTCACACCACCATTGATGGTCGACGCATTTGGATACTGCACGGCGATTTGTTCGATGGTGTGGTGCAGAATATGCAATGGCTGGCCAAACTCGGCGACGAGCTGTACATGTTTGCCCTCAAGGTCAATCGCTGGCTCAATCTGTGGCGCGCGAAAATGGGTTTGGAGTACTGGTCGTTGTCACAATTCCTCAAAGACAAGGTGAAAAACGCAGTCAGCTACATTGACGATTTTGAAAACGCTGTCGCCGCCGAGGCGGCACGCCGCGATTGCCAAGCGGTGTTGTGCGGCCACATCCACAAAGCAAAAATCCGTGAGATCAATGGTGTGACCTATCTGAACACCGGCGACTGGGTGGAAAGTCTGACTGCGATTTCTGAAGATGCGAACGGGCAATTGAACATTGAATATTGGAATGGTGTGCAAAAGCGCACCAAAAAACCCAAAAAACAGAAAAACAAACAGCCACTCGATACCCTTGTATTGCCCGAACTGATCCCCGCATTTGAACCGCTGGCTACGGCACAGATGAGTTATGAACGCGTTCAGGTCGCGGTGCTGACGGGCGCATCCTCCGTGATTGCGGTGGATGAGCGGGCGCTGACTCATTGTTTAGAAAAAGAACCGGCATAACGTTTTTTTAATACATCGAAGCAAACAGAAACACAGGGGTCTATATGAAAATACTGATCGTCACGGATGCATGGGCACCGCAGGTCAACGGCGTGGTGCGCACGATTGAAGCGACCAATCGAGAGTTGGAAAAAATGGGGCATGAGGTGGTGATGCTCACGCCACAACTGTTTCGCACCATCCCTTGTCCGACCTATCCTGAAATTCGTCTGTCGCTGTTTCCATTCAAACGCGTGGCGAACATCATTCGTGACGAGAAGCCCGATGCGATGCACATCGCGACCGAAGGGTCGCTCGGTATTGCCGCGCGTGCGTATGCGAAGAAAAACAATCTGCCGTTCACCACTGCCTATCACACACGCTTTCCCGAATACGTGCGCGCACGATTTGGCGTGCCATTGAGTTGGACGTATCGTTTTTTACGTTGGTTCCATGATCCGGCGCAGGCTATGCTTGCGCCGACGAATGTGGTTGTGCGTGATTTAGAGCAATACGGTTTTACCAATGTGCAGATGTGGACGCGCGGCGTGGATACCGAGCATTTTCATCCGCGTCCCGATCATGTGCTCAATACGGCGGAACCGATTTTTTTGTATGTCGGGCGTGTGGCGGTGGAGAAAAATATCGAAGCATTTCTCAAGCTTGATTTGCCCGGCAGCAAATGGGTGGTGGGCGAAGGGCCGGCGCTGGATAAACTCAAACAGCATTTCCCCGAAGCGCACTATTTGGGCGTGCTCGATGCCGAGCGCTTGGCGCAGGTGTATTCGTCCGC
>CAYPYQ010000128.1:0-8780 GCA_964414735.1 uncultured Hydromonas sp. | reverse complement strand
ATATCCAAATGCGCCCACGGGTATTTTTCCGTGAATTTGGACAGGAAGCATGCCGCAGTGACGCTGCCTGCCGGCATACCGCCGATGTTGGCCAGATCGGCGAAGTTGGATTTGAGCTGTTCGCTGTATTCCGCGTCCATCGGCATGCGCCATGCGGTGTCTTGCTGGGTTTTACCTGCGTTTTGCAGCTCTTGCGCCAGTTCGTCGTTGTTGGCAAACAGGCCAGAGTGGTGATGACCTAGTGACACCACACATGCCCCGGTCAGTGTGGCGATGTCGACCACCGCAGACGGTTTGTAACGCTCGGCGTAGGTCAGCGCGTCGCACAAAATCAGGCGGCCTTCGGCGTCGGTATTGAGTACTTCGATGGTCAAGCCTGCCATCGAGGTGACGATGTCACCCGGCTTGTTCGCATTGCCCGCCGGCATGTTTTCACAGGTGGCGATCAGGCCAACGACATTGATTTTCGGTTTGAGTTCGCCCAGTACTTTGAAAGTTCCGAGTACGGATGCCGCGCCGCACATGTCGTATTTCATTTCGTCCATGCCCGCGCCTGGTTTGAGGGAAATACCGCCTGAGTCGAAGGTGATGCCTTTACCGACCAATACGGTTGGCGCTGTTTTCGCTGCACCGCCTTTGTATTCGAGCACGATGAAGCGTGGTGGTTCGGTTGAGCCTTTGGCGACCGAGAGGAATGAGTTCATTTTCAGCGCGGCGATTTGCTTGCGTTCCAAAACTTGTGCTTTGAAGCCGTATTCTTTTGCCAGCTGTTTGGCGACATTGCCCAGATGGGTTGGAGTGGCGTAGTTGCCCGGCAGATTGCCCAGCTGTTTGGTCAGTGCTGAACCTTGGCTGATGGCAACGGCGTTGGCAAATTGTTGTTTTTGCTTAATAGTTGGGGCTTTGGCGGTCATCAGGGTGATGACGCGCTTGGCGCTTTGCGCGGCTTTTTTCGCGTTTTGTTTGGCGTGCTCACCCGTGTGCATGCCGTTCGGTGCTTCAAAGGTGTAGGCGGCGTCAGCTGCGCTTAGGATGAAGGCGTTGAGGGCGTTTTCACCATCAAAATGGCTGTCGATATGGACGAAGGCTTGCTTGACTTCGTATTGCTGGCAGTAGGCGGTGATGGCTTGTGCCGCCGTTTTCACGTTTTTTTCAGAGGTTTTGCCTGTGCCGAGAATGATGTATTGGCTTTGGCTGGCGCTGTCAATCAGACTGATTTGCTGGCCATTGGCGGCAGTAAAGTGCTCGGCGTCCATGGTGGTGCTGAGTGCGTTTTGTACGCTTTCCGGCAGGGATTGGCGGGTGTTTGCATCCAGACTTGCGCGTGATGATTCGTCTTGGGTCGCAATGATGAAGATGCAGTTCAATTGTTTTTTTGTGGCTTTGGGCAATGAGGCCGCTTTGAGCTGAAATATCATGGTGTTTTTCCTGTAAAATAAGACTTTCGAATAATAAGCGCTATTTTTATCCGACTTTGTTTTATAAAGTATGCCTATGGCTTGTGTGACATCGGAATGTTGCGCAATGAACGTTATTATAGTGCAGGTTGCATTTTATTTTTGGGTGGGTTTTGCATGATTTTTCAACGCTCGATTCTGCGGGAGAAAATTACTTTGACAGCGGTGATTTTTTTCACGCTGTTTACGATTTTGACCGTGTTTTTTTTGGTGCGTTCACTTAACGATGTGAATCAGGGCAATATTTCGATTGATGTGTTGTTACAGTATTTGCTGGTGATTTCCTTGGGCTATTTTCCGCTGATTATGGTGGCGACGGTAATGATCGCGCTCATCAGCACAATCGCGCGCATTTATAAAGATTCCGAGATGGTGGTTTGGCAGACCTCGGGCGTGAGTCATTGGGCGATTTTTCGCCCAGTGTGGATGCTGGTACTGCCGATGTTTGGCTTTTTGCTGTTTATGAATGCGGTGATCGTGCCATGGACGAATCAAAAAATGGCGGCTTTTAGAGCGGATAGCGCGGTGAGTCAGCTGAATTTAGTCAAGAGCGGATCATTTCAAACCACCAAAAACGGTGAGCGAACGGTCTTTGTCGGGCAGGTGAAAACAGGTGTTTTGCCTGAGTTTGAGCATATTTTCGTGGCGCAAAAGCAGGAAAATAAAAATCTTACTGTAATTGCTCAGTCGGCCAAAATGCAGGATAGCGCCGATGGACGAGCTTTTTTGGTACTCAATGATGGACGGCAATATTTGCTGGAAGAGGATAAAGGTCAAATCAGTAGCATGCGCTTTGGCCGTTATGGTGTGTCGCTTGAGGATTTCGTTAATATGAACGTCAAGCAAATGCAGGAAAAACCGGTGAATCAGATGTTCACGCAGGCGTTGGTGCGTAAAGGTGGCTCGGAGGCGGCAGCTGAGCTGTATCGGCGTTTGTCGGATGCCTTCATGATTATTCCGGCGGCGATTTTTGCGGTCGTGCTCGGGTATGTGCGTCCACGCTCGGCGCGTACGTGGGGCGTGCTGATGGGGATTTTGATTCTGATGATTTATCTGAATGTCATCAAAATCGGTGAGAGCAATATTGCGCGCGGTGAATGGCGCTTTTCGCAAGGCGTTTTGCTGGTGCACGGCGGCTTTTTGGGCTTGAGTTTATTGGCGCTGTGGTATCGCTTTAATTCGTGGCGTTTGCCAAATTTTTCTTTATCCAGCCTGCTGAAAAAGCAGAATTGATGAGGTCGGGTGAATATGAATTTGGCTATTAAAACTTTTTATCGCGAGATTTTGCTGTCGATTTTGGCGGTTCTTTTAGGCTTTTTCCTCGTATTGGTCACGATGGATGGACTTGAAGAAATGAAAAATCTGGGCGAGCTTGACTATACATGGCGTACGCTGGTGTCGGTGGTGGTGCTGCGCTCGCCAGACTATGTGTATCGTCTGCTGCCGATCTGTACTTTGATCGGTGGGGTATTGGCGCTGTCCAATATGGCGGCACGCTCGGAGCTGATCGCGTGGCGGGCTTCGGGTCTGAGTGTAAAACACATGGTCGGCATCATCATGAGCATGGGTGTACTGCTCGCAGGTGTGGTGATCGTGGTGGGTGAAGCGGGGATTGCCAACGCGGATCAATGGGCGCGCAGTATCAAAAATACCGCATTGCATTCGGATTCGTATTTCAAAAATGCCGGTGGTTACTGGAGCCGTCAGCTGCTGGATCAAGAGGGCAGTCGAATGATCAATGTGCGTACGGTGACCAATGGTGACACACTGGCGGATGTGCGGCTGTATGAGTTAAGCCCAGATTTTGCGCTTAAAAGCATTGTGTACGCGCAAACCGCGCAGGAAGCCGAGCGAGCCGGACAGTGGCGATTAAAAGGCGTTACTCGCTATGATTTGAATTTGAGCGAAAACGGTGTGGTGGCATCGAAAAAGGAACAGCATTTGGATGAGCAGACTGTGAATTTGGGTGATAACACGTTGTCCACCATTCGTTATCAGGGTCAGTCGTTTGTCGGTTTGCCTTTGATGCAATTGCGCCAACGTGTTATCAGCTTACAATCGACTGGCCAGCGTTCGCGTGATTTTGAATTGGGCTTTTGGCAAAAATTGTTTTACCCGCTCAGTATGCTGACCATGCTGTTGCTCGCATTGCCGTTTGCGTTCATGCAGACGCGCAAAGGCGGTGTCGGTGTGCGCGTGGTCACAGGGATTTTCTTGGGGCTTCTGTTTTTTATTTTGACGGCTTTGGTGCAGTTCTTGGGGCCTTTGTTGACGTATTCGCCGGCATTGATTGCGGCGACGCCGACTGTATTATTTTTGATCATCGCCATGATTTGGTTGTGGCGTGTGACCCGTGTGGTGTAAGCCTGCGTTTGTAGGGAGTTTGAGATGAATATTAATTTGCAACAATTACGCTATGTGCGCGAAATCGTGCGGCAGGATTTTAATTTGACCCGTGCATCCGATGTGCTGTTCACTTCACAGCCGGGGGTGTCCAAAACCATTTTGGATTTGGAAGCGACTTTGGGGTTTGACCTGTTTGAACGTCATGGCAAACGCATCCGTGGCTTGACCAAAGAGGGTTCGATTTTGCTGCCGCAGTTGGAGCGCATTTTGCAGGAAATGGACGATTTCAAAGATCTGGTGTATGAGTGCAAAAATCCGAAATTCGGCCGTTTAACCATCGCCACCACGCACACGCAGGCACGCTATGTGCTGCCGCAGGTGATTGCCAAGTTTCGTGAAAAATACCCTGATGTGCGCCTGTCTTTGCTCGAAGGCGCACCGTCGCAAATTGCGCAAATGGTGTTGCACGATCACGCGGACATCGCTGTGGCGACGGAGAAACTCGCGGCAACCGAGGGTTTGGACTCGCAAGCATGCTACGAATGGACACATCAATTATTGTTCCCCGTGAATCATCCGCTGGCGCAAAAAAGCAAACCGAAAATCACCGATCTGGCCGAATATCCGATCATTACCTATGATCCCGCATTTGCCGGTCGTGCG
Organism: uncultured Hydromonas sp.; assembly: GCA_964414735.1. Lineage (GTDB taxonomy): Bacteria > Pseudomonadota > Gammaproteobacteria > Burkholderiales > Burkholderiaceae > CTSOIL-112. The sequence goes on along the minus strand of CAYPYQ010000128.1, from coordinate 4,314 downwards.
AAAATCGACAAAGCCTTTGTTGACGCGCATGTGCGTGCCGATGTGGTACTGGAGGCGGTTGATGCCGACGTGATTCGTACGTATGTTGAGCTGGGCTTGGGCGTGGGGATTTTGGCAGGCATGTCGCTGACTAATGTCGATTGCGAGCAAATCGGTCTGGTCAAGCGCGATGCAGGTTATTTGTTTGGTAAAAACGTAACCTATGCCAGTGTAAAAATTGACCGGTTCTTGCGTGAATACGAGCGTTACTTCATCGAATTACTCACACAGTTAAATTACAAATAATTTCAGTATGGCATCACATAAAACTCAATTCATCGCACCGAAATCCGACAATCAGCGTCTGGCGCATCTGTGCGGTACTTTGGACGAAAACCTGCGGCAGATTGAACAGGCGTATAACGCGACGATCTCTCGCCGTGGTGCGAAATTTACCATCAGCGCGGCCAGCAGTCAGCGTGCGCAGGAAGTTTCACAAGCCTTGGCGTATTTTTACGATTTGGCCGGACGTGAATTGTCGATTGACGATGTGCAGCTGGGCATTGTGCAGTTGCAGGCCGGTTTTGCGAACAAACGCCATGCCAGCACGGATGAGCAGCGCGCCGATGCGCGATTGCTGATTCATGCCGCGCGTGCGAAAGCGGATGAGGATGCATCGCGTTTGCCAAGTCATGCAGTTAATCCTGAATTGCCGCAAATGGACGACGCTGGACCGGTGTTGTATACCCGACGTTCGGATTTACAAGCGCGTACACCGCGACAAAAAGTTTACTTGGAAAACATCCTCTCGCACGACATCACCTTTGGTACGGGACCTGCGGGTACGGGTAAAACCTACCTTGCGGTCGCTTGTGCGGTGGATGCGTTGGAACGCGATATGGTCAAACGCATTGTGCTCACGCGTCCGGCAGTGGAGGCGGGCGAGCGTCTGGGATTTTTACCGGGTGATTTGACGCAGAAGGTCGATCCGTATTTACGTCCGCTATACGATGCCTTGTACGATCTGATGGGCTTTGACAAAGTACAAAAATTGTTTGAAAAACAAATGATCGAGATTGCGCCGCTCGCGTATATGCGTGGGCGCACGCTCAACCATGCGTTCATCATTTTGGACGAGGCGCAGAACACCACGCCGGAACAGATGAAAATGTTCCTCACGCGCATTGGTTTTGGCGCGCGTGCAGTGGTGACGGGGGATCCGTCGCAGTTGGATTTGCCACGAGGTATGAAAAGTGGTTTGGCCGACGCGGTACAAACCTTGCAAAAAGTCAAAGGCATTGCGTTTTCTGAATTCACTTCGGCGGACGTAGTACGTCATCCGCTGGTTGCGCGTATCGTCGATGCGTATGAAGCGCGGGCGAAAGCTCTGGCGAAGGAAGAGGCGCGTTTAGCCAAATTAGCCAAACTAGACGCCGAAGTGAAGAAACAAAAGGATGCATCATGAGTGCAAAATTGAGCCTGAGCGTGCAGTACGCTGACCCGAGTCATGACTGGCAAGCGACATTGCCGCGCCCGTTGCTGCGCCGTTGGGTCAAGGCCGCATTGCAGCAAGACGCGCGATTGACGCTGCGCTTTGTCGATGAAGCAGAAGGGCGCGCGTTGAACAATGAATTTCGCGGTAAAGACTACGCGACCAATGTATTGACCTTCGCGTACAACGACAGCGAGGATTTTGATGATTTACCCGAAGAGGTCCGCGCACAGCTAGAGCAAGAGATGGGTGATGGCGGCATTGAGGCAGATATCATTTTCTGCGGTGCAGTACTTGAGCGTGAAGCAAAAGAGCAGAAAAAATCCATCGAAGCGCATGCGGCACACCTTGTGGTGCACGGTGTTTTGCATGCGCAGGGATTTGACCATATTGAGGAAGACGAGGCGGAAATTATGGAGGATTTGGAGCGCCAGATTCTCGAACGTTTGGGCTTTGAAAACCCGTACCAATAAAAAATCAATCAGTGAGACAAGTACCATACGATGAGCAAGAGCACGTTTTTACAAACCTATTTGAATACCTTGGCGCAACACGGCTATACGCCTGATTTTGCGCAGGAAGCTGCGGCCAAACGCTTGCAACAATGCGAAGATGAGTGGACAGAATACAAAGCCAAACGCGCAAATAAACTCACGCGCTGGTTCTCCAAGCCGCAGATTCCCAAAGGCGTGTATTTCTGGGGTGGCGTGGGTCGTGGCAAAAGTATGCTGATGGACACCTACTACGATCAAAGTCCGGTGGAGCGAAAAATTCGTATCCATTTTCATGAATTCATGCACGGCGTGCATCGTGAATTGGAGGCGCTTAAAGGACAAGCCGATCCGTTGGAAGAAGTGGCCAAGCATGTGGCGGAGCGCTATCGTCTGATCTGTTTTGATGAGTTTCACGTCTCGGACATCGCCGATGCCATGATTTTGCATCGTTTACTCGATGGCTTGGTGCGCAATGGCGTGGGTTTTGTCATGACCTCGAACTACAAGCCGGATGATTTGTATCCAAACGGTTTGCACCGCGATCGGATTTTACCCGCGATTGATTTGATCAAACGTGTCACCGACGTGATCAATGTGGATGCTGGTATTGACTATCGTCGCCGTACATTGACGCAGGCACAAACCTACTACACGCCGAATGATGCGGCAGCAGAAAAGGCGTTGAATGATTTATTCTACCGTTTGAATACGCATAACGAAGGGCATGTGTTGCACATCAATCACCGTGAGATTGCAGCCAAAGCATACGCCGGCTCGGTGGCGTGGTTTGATTTCAATGCGTTGTGTGGTACGGCGCGCTCGCAAACGGATTATTTGGAGTTGATTCGTTTGTTTGACACGATTTTGATTTCGGATATTCCCGTCATGGAGCCGGAGTTGGCGTCCACCGCGCGGCGGTTTACCTGGTTGATCGACGTGATGTACGATCACAATGTGAAGTTGTTCGTCAGTGCTCAGGCCGATGCGGAAGCGCTGTACACAGAGGGTCAGATGGCGAATGAGTTTTTCCGTACGGTGTCGCGTTTGGTGGAAATGCAGTCAAAAGAGTATTTGGAGCGTGACGTGATTGAGGTAAAGGATTTGTGATTGATCGTACAGTTTGAGATATAAAAAACCAGCGAGAAAATTCGCTGGTTTTTATATGTAATGAGGCGTTAATTACGCTTTAGGTGCGTCATCGCCGCCTTTGACTTTATTGCTCACATCGTCAGCCAAATCTTTGGCTTTGTCTGCGGCATTGCTGGCCAGTTCTTTCGCTGTTTTCATGGCTTCATCGGCCTTCACAGATGCGGCTGAAGCGACTTCGCTCAGTTTGTCGCCTGCTTGATCCGCGAATTCTTTCGCGTCTTCGAGTGCTTCGCCAGCCATTACTTTGGCTTGGGCAGCTGCTTGTTCCGCTTTTTCGGCCAAATCTTCGCTCAATTCTTTGGCTTCGGCGACGGCTTTATCAACGAGGTTTTTCGCTGAGTCTAAAATTCCCATGTTGTACTCCTATGTGAGTGAGGGTGAGTCGGATGAGGTTTTTTAATTATACTGAATTCTGTAGGGTTGTGCTGAATTTGGATGAATATTGAGAAATTCATCAATTAATTGGTAATGCCCATATTTTGTAGGCAATTGTCCACATAATCACACCAATTAAGGTTTCTAAAATCATCCAGGTGATGGATTTTTTAAACAGTGGCGTCAGGATACGCGCGCCATAACCCAAGCTGAAAAACCAGAAAAATGAGCCTGTAGTTGCGCCGAGGGCGAAGACATAATGCAACGGTTTGTACTGCGCACTGATCGAACCGAGCAGTAAAAACGTATCCAAATACACATGCGGATTGAGGAAAGTGAACCCCAAACACGTCAATACCGTACTTTTCAGGCTGATGCTTTGGTTTAACGGTGTGTCACTGCTATTGGATTTCGCGTGGTTAAATGCGTTGTAAAAGGCTTTCGCGCCGTAGTAAAGCAAAAATGCCACGCCGAACCATTTGACTACCTGCAAAGTCCATGTGTTTTGCCCCAAAGCGAAGCCGACAAATGTCGTACCCAAAAGTATCAGCAGGGCATCGGACAGTGCACAAATCAGCGCAACGATGAATACATGCTGGCGCAGCAATCCGAGTTTGAGTACGAAGGCATTTTGCGCACCGATGGGCAAAATGAGACTGAGGCCGGTTAAAAAACCGGCCAGCAGTGCGTGAGCTATGGTGGTATTTTCCAAAATATTTAAGCTGAAGGCGCTTTATCCTTTGCGCTCAGGAACGCATCGGAGTGGAACGCCGTTTCAGGTAATTTGTGTTGCGTTGTGTACAAATCATGTGCTGAGCGCACCAC
>CAYPYQ010000127.1:0-10290 GCA_964414735.1 uncultured Hydromonas sp. | reverse complement strand
ACCGAGTCGGCACAGCAAACCGCTGCACAATACGGCATACGCAGCATTCCGACATTGGCCGTGTTTTATCAAGGTCGTGAATTGACACGACAAAGCGGCGCGATGCCTGCCGCGCAGTTACAACAATGGATCAGCTCGGTGCTGATGCAGCATCAGATATCGTTGTGAAATGATAGCGGCAAGGACGAAGTGGAGAAAGATATGAAACGGGTAACGCATACTCGAAAACAGACCGCAACAACAGTGAAAACGCTGGGCAAGCTGGCCATCAGCGTGGCATTGGCCTGGTCGGGCATGGCGTATGCGGGCGATTTGAGCTTGTCCGAGGCGATTACTGCGGCGAAAACCCATGACAAAGAATACCTCGCCGCCGAGACCTTGACCGAAACCGCCGATTCACTGCGAGATCAGGCGAAAAGCCTGTGGCGGCCGCAGGTGCTGCTCAGCGCCTCGGCAGGCAAGGCCAGCAGTGATACGAAAACCTCCGGTGCGCAGTTCTCCGCACCGAGTATGGGCATGTACAACCAGAATGCCGATTTCAACACCTCCATCAGTAACGGCACGATGACACAATGGTCGGTCAGTGCGAAACAACCGCTGTACAATCCAACCCGCAGAGCGCAAGGCAAACAACTCAAACTTGGCGCACAGATGAGCGATTTACAGCGCCAAGGAGCGGAGTCGGCACTGATCGTACGCATTGCCGAACGCTATTTTGACGCACAACTCGCACAGCAAAAATTACAATTACTCAGCGCACAACTCAAAAGCACCAAAGCCTTTGCCGAGGAAGCACAATACCGTTTTGACATTGGCAATCGTCCGATCACCGAAGTGTACGAAGCGCAAGCGCAGTTGGCGGAAATTCAAGCCGCGCATTACGGCGCACAAAGCGATCTACAAATCAAATTGCAGCGCCTGCACGACGCCATCGGTCATGTGCCGGCCAGTCTGCCGAACGCCGTGCGCTTGCGCAGTCTGCTGCCGAAATTAGAACCGGTCGCGGTGTGGCAAGCGAAAGCCCAGGAACACAATATTGAATTGCAAATGCAAGCCCTGTCCGTGCAAACCGCGCAAGCAAAATCACAGGAATACACGCTCGGCGCATCCGCTTCGGTGGATCTGGTTGGGCAAATCGGCCGGCAAAAACTGAGCGGTGATGGCGATTACGGCGCGGCCAAAAATCAACAGAATAACAGCATGATCGGCGTGCAATTGACCGTACCTTTGTACACCGGCGGTTACAACAGTGCGAAGTACAAAGAGGCGCAAGCCGCATTGCACAAAGCGCAGATTGATCTGCAACGCACGCAGGAAACCGTCGCACAGAACGTCAATGCCGCATGGCTCGGTGCGAAAACGTCGGAGATGCAAGTGGTTGCGCTCACTGCTGCGCTCAAGGCCAGCGAAGCACGTTTGGATGCGACCAAAACGGGACAAGAAGTCGGTCATCGTACTTTGTTGGATGTGCTCAATGCGAACAATCAAAACACACAGGTACGTTTGAATTTGGAAGCGGCGAAAGAACAATACGTTCTGAGCCGTTTGCGTTTGGGTGCATTGGTGCAGGATTTGGATGAATCCCAAGTGCGTCAGTTGGTGGTCGAGTGATTTTGAGCTTGTGCAGAGCAGCTCATAAAAAAGCCGTCAATTAATGACGGCTCTTTTTGAACAGAGAATCAGCGATTATTTTTCTACAAACGCGCGTTCGATCGCATAGTCGCCCGGTTCGCCCATGCGTGGCGATTCGGTAAACCCCATATCGTTGAGCATATCACAGCAGCTTTGCAGCATAGAGGGTGAACCACAGATCAGCACGCGATCGGTTTCACGGTTCAGACGAGGCATGCCGATGTCATCGGTCAGTTTGCCGCTGATGATGAGATCGGTCAGACGTCCTTGGTTGTAAAACGGTTCGCGTGTGACCGTCGGGTAGTAGATCAGTTTTTCTTTCACTACATCGCCGAAAAATTCGTTATTTGGCAATTCGTTCAGGATGTATTCGTGGTAACCCAGCTCGCTCACATAGCGCACACCGTGAATCAAAATCACTTTTTCGTAGCGGTCGTACACATCCGGATCTCGAATGATGGACATGAATGGCGCCAAGCCGGTTCCAGTGGAGAATAGATACAGGTTTTTACCCGGCAACAGGTTGTCTTGAACCAAGGTGCCGGTGGCTTTTTTACTGACCAGTACTTCGTCGCCGACCTTGAGGTGTTGCAGGCGTGAGGTCAGAGGGCCGTTTTGCACTTTGATCGAATAAAATTCGAGCTGTTCTTCGTAATTCGGGCTGACGATGGAGTAGGCGCGCATCAGCGGGCGTCCCTCGACTTCCAGACCGATCATGACGAATTGACCATTAATAAAACGCAAGCCCGGATCGCGGGTGCAGGTGAAGCTGAACAGGGTGTCATTCCAGTGGTGGACGCTGGTGACTTTCTCGTAATAAATATTCGACATATTTTTATTCAAAACAGAAATAAATGAAAGTAGTATTGTACTATTTTTGTCGGAATTCTTCAGGGCTTTTTCCCGCAGCAGCCCTGAAACTGTGTGACGCAGCCAACAGGCATGACGCATGCACTGCGTCATTTATTTACGTTGTTGATTTATTGGGGCATGGTTTCGGCGAAGGTCGGTTGTTGCGCTAGTTGCTGCGCCCATCGAGCGATGTGCGGGAACGACTCACGCCACGCGTAGTCGGGTTGGCGAAAATCGAGGAAATTGAGCACACACATCAGACCAATGTCGGCAACGCTGTAGGTGTCGTTCGCCAGCCATGGATGTGTGGTCAGTTGCGTTTCTATTAGGCTTAATCCAGCATGGAGTTTGCCGCGTTGGCGGTCAAGCCAGTCCGACCATTGCAGTGCGTCGGGGCGCAGTTGCTCTACGCGGTATTTGGCTGCTGCATCCATCAAACCGTCGGTCAACGCTGCCCATTTGAGCGCTTCGATGCGCGGCATCGGCTCGCTGGGCAGATGCATGGGCGCGAGCAATTCCAAATACTCCGCAATCACGCGCGAGTCGATCACGGTATCTTTTTGATCCACCAGTAGACAAGGAACCTGTCCGAGCGGATTGTGCGCGTTGACCTGCGGGTTTTGTCCCCATACGTCGTCCAAAATCCATTCGTACGGCAGCTTTTTCTCAGCCAGTAAGATGCGGATTTTGCGCACGTAGGGGCTGGTAAGTGAGCCGATCAAGGTTAAATGCGGCATAAAGACGTCCTTTCACAAAAATTGTCCATGCTTTGTTCTATAATGCCTGTCAGGAGGCTTGCGGATGAGCGAGCGATTGAGTGTTAATTAAACCGCGCGAGGGCGAAAAATGCAAACTTTATTCAAATGGGCGGCTGTGTTGGCCATTCCGCTGGCGCTGGGAACGGCGTGTACGCAGGAAACCCAGAACCAAATCGGTCGCAGTATTCAAAACTGGACAGGAACCAACGGTATTTTGGAAGTATACGCGGGCAATACTTTGGTTAAACGCTTTATGAACATTGACAAAATGTCCACCGCGATGGGTACGAGTGATGGCAGTGCGCGTTCGTATCGCTACGGCTACGGTGTGATTGATTTGAATTTGAACGGTAAAGTGGATCCGGGCGAGCGTCGTGTGTATTTTGAAATCAGTGATTACTCGACTTCGTATGTGTTCTATGAAGCACCGTGATGTTGAGTGCTGCATCTAGCAAAAAAGCCCTGCGTGTTGTGCAGGGCTTTTTCAATGGTGAACCTTACTTGCTGGTATAGGCCGATTCTTCGTGGCAGACAATATCAATGCCTTCCATTTCTGCGTCTTTTGACAGGCGCAGCCCACCGAACAGTGCGATCAGTTTGACAATGATAAACGTACCGATGGCCGCGTAGAGGATGGTGGCGCCGACGCCGATGCATTGGATTTTCACTTGCTCCAGCGTGCCTTTGCCTTGACCGGTGGAGAAGGCGAACGCGCCGGTTAAAATCGCACCGACAATCCCCGCCACACCGTGACAGGCGAATACATCCAATACATCATCGACTTTGAAGTGGCGTTTGTTTTGTACCGCCCAGAAGCTCGCAGTAGCGCCGAGTGCACCGACCAAAATTGCGTAGGCCGGGCTGACGATGCCTGCTGCGGGCGTGATGGCAACCAAGCCCACCACGGCACCGGTTGCCGCACCCACAGCGCTCATGGCGTGACCGGTGGCGCGTTCCCAGATGAGCCAGACGAGCATGGCTGCGGCAGTGGCAATTTGTGTGGTCAACATGGCCAAGCCTGCTGAGCCGTTTGCGCTCAGTGCGCTGCCGGCGTTAAAGCCGAACCAGCCAAACCAGAGCAAACCGGCGCCGAGTAATACGAACGGGATGTTGTGCGGAATCGCGCTATTGCGTGTGGTTTGCAGGCGTGGGCCGAGTAATTTGGCTGCAACCAGTGCGGATACACCGGCGTTGATGTGCACCACGGTACCGCCCGCGAAATCCAGTGCGCCCATATTGAACAACCAGCCGGACGCATCCCACACCCAGTGTGCCACCGGGCTGTAAACGAACAAACTCCACAAGGCGATAAAGGCCAAATACGCGCCGAACTTCATGCGATCAACCAATGCACCGCTGATCAGTGCGGCGGCGATGATGGCGAAGGTCGCCTGGAACATCACGAACACATATTTCGGAATCAAATGCGCAGGGTCAAAAGTAGTTGCCGTGCTGCTGCTGTCCATGCCTGCGAGCATGACGTTTTTAAAACTACCGAATAAAGCGCCCATCGAGTCGTCACCGAATGCGATGGAGTAGCCGAGCACCACCCAAACCAGCGTAATCACGCCCATGGCGGCGAATGACATCATCATGGTGTTGAGCACGCTTTTGCTGCGCGACAGACCGCCGTAGAAAAAGGCCAAAGCCGGTGTCATCAGCAACACCAGCGCCGATGAGATCAGGAGAAATGCGGTATCGGCAAAGTCCACAGCGGCTTTGACCGCTTCCGGTGCGGGTGGGGTTTCGGTTGACGTTTGCGCCCATGCTGTAGCGCTCACAGTCGCAAGCAGTAACAACAATACGGGCATCCCATAACGTTTCATATGATTCTCCTCAGCTATATCGGATTTTGGAAGTTTAAAAGTTGGAAAAACTGTCCCGCTCCAAATGTGGCCGATGTGTTTTTGCATCGTTTTTGGAGCAAACATGGCCGCAGTGTGAGTGAAAAAAACAGGCTTGTAAAGCAAGTGAGTCGTGCAATTGCTGTTATAACCTTTTGATTTTTATAGGATTTTGCTTCGAGATGGTGCAAAAAGGATGGGGAGACCTGGCTTTGTGTTTCAACCTGGTGCGCAGCGAACACCGAGCTTGGCCGAATTGAAAAAATGCATTTTTTTGGTGCGCACTGAAATTTTTACGAAAAAATAGTTCGTGTGGGCAAAATCGCCACACTAGGGAATACGCAGAATTGTTTCATGCGTATGAGATTGGCGTTATGGCTGCAATAGCGGTAAGCCAAGCGCCTGCAAAGCGGAAGCCAAACGCTGCTCACCTGAGCCTCGGATGATGGAGTAAGGGTGCTGGTATCGATTCAGCCACGCTTCGTAGTGCACAAAAATCGCCTGCCGTTGCGCCAGCTCGGGCGCGCCGCGCAATGGGTCGGACTGCCACGGTAGATCGGGCGCGAGCAACAGATAATCGCTGAATACTTGCGTTTCGCAAGCGTGCTCGATTTCTGCTGGTACATACCCCAAACTTAGCTGCGCCCACACCGCCAGCACGATTGCCTCGGTATCAACGATCACATAGGCATCACCGAGTGCCTGAGCTCGTTCCAAAGCGGCATAATGGCGTTTTTGCTGTTCGCGGTTGATGGTGAGTAAATCCGCTTCGGTATAGATACCTGCCTGTTTCGGCTGATATTCGCGTGCGTATTCCGGCACCCAAGCACACTGTAAATGCTCTGCCAATTGCGCGCATAGCGAGGTTTTCCCCGAACTTTCCGGCCCGAGAATAGCGATGGCGCGCAGGCTGGTGGACATATCAAATCCAGCCGAGCGAGCGCAAAATCGCGATACCTGCCGCAGCGATCGGCATCGCGCCCACGGTGGTGATACCGATGATATTGGCCGCGGCAATTTCATTGGCACCCATGGCTTTGGCCATGACATAACTTGCGGCGGCAACCGGCGTGGCCATCATCATAAACAGTACCCCCATGCTCAGACCGTTCAAACCAAAGGCCAAACCCATCAAAATTGCGATGATGGGTGAGGCAATCAACCGCCCCAGACTGGCGCCAATGGCGATGTCGGAGACTTTGAATAAAGCCTGAACGTTCAGCGTCGCACCCGCGCAAATCAAGGCCAAAGGCAGGGCAATCGCGGCCAGATATCCGCCGGTTTGCACCAGCAGCGGCGAGACCGGCAGCTTGATGGCCTTGGCAAGCAGCGCAAGTACAATGCCGAGGATCAGTGGGTTGGTGCTCAGGTGGCGCGCAAAGTGGATCAGCTGCGCGCGGCGTGAACCAGCGGTGTTTTGATTCAGCGTCACCACTGCCAATACGTTGTACAACAAGGTCATGGCGCCGCCGAATACCGCACCGACCGCGACACCCTCGGCGCCATAGGCATTTGCAATGAACGCCAAACCCGCGACCATCGTATTCGAGCGATACACTCCTTGCACAAACACACCTTTGTCCGTGGTTGGCAGGCGCATGCGTGCGGCGATGAATTCCGCGCCAACAAATAAAATCAAACTGGCCACAGCGCCAGCCGCGATTAACCTGATTTGCGAGCTGAAATTCACCTTGTTGCCATAAATACTGAAAAATAACAGAGCAGGTAGCGAATAACGAAATACGATTTTCGAGGCTTGGTCGCAAAATCGCTCGTCAATCTGTCCGCTGCGACGCAGAAACCAGCCTAAGACCAATAATAAAATACTCGGTAATGTGACCGATAAAGCAAATACCAAGGCGTGCCAAAATGAGCCGGACATGAAGATCTCTTGAAGAAAATAAACAATGTAAAAAACGCATGATAACATCAGTGCCACGACAAAACAGTGCTGCATGAGGACGGCGCGGATTTAGCGCTTTTGGCCTGATTGAGCTTACATTGTGACTAAAAAATAACGATCGTATCTTTTTCATCAATTATTTATGTCAATGTACGCAAAGCGGATGGGAAAACTTAAACATACATTTTTTAGTACGGTTTACAATGGAACAGTTTTCATGTCGTGGAGCCAGTCATGCCAGAAGTCATTCGTGTCAAAGCCTTAGGTCGTCATTTACTCAAAGATCCGTTTTTAAATAAAGGTACTGCTTTTACCGCCGAGGAGCGTCGCGCCTTTCATATCGAAGGTCGTTTGCCGCCGCGCATTGAGACGCTCGATGAGCAAATCGAGCGCCAATACGAGCAGTACTCAGCGTGTAAAACCAATCTGGAAAAATACGTCTTCCTGCGCGAATTGCAGGATTACAACCGAATTTTGTACTACTCCCTGGTCAAGCACCATCTGGAGGAAATGCTGCCGATCGTCTACACCCCGACGGTGGGCGAAGCGATTCAGGAGTTCAGTCACATTTACCGCGAACCGCGCGGCTTGGTGGTGACTGAGTCAAATTATCGCGATCTGGACGATATTTTATCGACTTATTCCGGTACGACCAAGCTGGCTGTGGTGACCGATGCCGAGGGGATTTTGGGTATTGGCGATCAGGGCTTTGGCGGGATTGCGATTTGTATCGGTAAGCTCACTTTGTACTCATTGGCCGCCGGTATTCGCCCGATCGAGACACTGCCGGTGCTGTTTGACTTTGGTACCAACAATAAAAAACTGCTCGAAGACCCGTTCTACCTCGGCGTGCGCCAACCGCGCACCCGCGGTGCGAAATACTACGAGATGATTGACGCATTCGTCACCGCGTTTAAAAAACGTTTCCCAGAAGCCACAATTCAGTGGGAAGACTTGAGCAAATCCACCGCGTTTGAAGTGCTGGGGCGTTATCAAGACACCATTCCGAGCTTCAATGACGACATTCAGGGTACGGGCGCTATGGCGCTCGGCGGGCTGATTGCCGCGACCGATCAGGGCAAAAAACTGACCGAGCAAGTATTCCTCGTCAGTGGCGCCGGCGCCGGGGGTATCGGTGTGGCGTCGCAAATCATGCACGGCTTGATGCATTTTGGCCTGACGCAGGAAGAGGCAAAAGAGCGCATTTATGTGCTCGACTCGCGCGGTTTGGTGCTGAGCGATCGTCCGGGTTTAGAGCATTACAAATTACCGTTTGCGCATGATCGTGACAAACTGATTGGCTGGAGCTATGCGACTGAAAATCCAAACATGATGGACACCATTCGCAATGCGAAAGTGACTGCATTGATGGGGCTTTCCGGTCAAGGCGGCTCGTTCAATCAGCGTGTGATCGAAGCGGTGATGGAAAACACGCCGACACCGATCGTATTTGCATTGTCCAATCCGACTGATTTGACCGAAGTATTGCCAAAAGACGCGATTTGCTGGAGCGATGGCGCGGCAATTGTCGCCACCGGCAGCCCGTTTGACCCAGTCGAATGGAAAGGCAAAACCTACCAGATTGGTCAGGGCAACAATACCTTTGTTTTCCCGGGGATTGGCTGGGGCGTGATTGCCTGTGGTGCGAGCAAAATCAATCAGGAAATGATGACCGCAGCAGCGATTGCTCTGTCCACACAAGTCACAGCGGCGCGTCTGGCCGAAGGTGCGGTATTCCCACCGATCGCCAAGCTTGAAACGGTCACGCAAGTGGTCGCCAAAGCAGTGTCTGACGCGGCATTTAAATCCGGTGTGGCGGTGCATACGCCGGAATACGCGGAAGCCTATTTGGCCAAACCGAACTGGCAGCCGGTGTATCCGATTTTCGTGCCGGATAATGACTGATATTCGATGTGTGCCATAAAAAAGCGACCTTCAAGGTCGCTTTTTGTTCACTGCATGATTGGCATCAGGTGATGACATTCGGTGCGGTACGTCCGGTCAATGCCGCGATATCGGAAATTTGATACGCAGTTTGGATCAATCCGGCCAGCGTCGTCTGTGTATCCTGACCGTGCTTGGCCGGGTCGGCTTCGTATTGCTCAATGTACATGCGAATGGTCGCACCGACCGTACCTGTCCCGGACAAGCGATAGACGATGCGTGAGCCGTCGGTAAACAATACGCGCAGCCCTTGATTGTGCGAGACCGAGCCATCAATCGGATCGTGGTAGCTGAAGTCATCGGCGGACTGTACGGTTAATGCGCCGAATTGTTTGCTCGCGAGCGTGGGCAATTGCGCCTTGATGTGCGCCATCACCGGATTGGCCTTGTCGGTTTCGATTTCTTCAAAATCATGGCGCGTGTAGTAATTCTGACCGAACTGCGCCCAATGCTGCTCGAGCAATTCTTTGACCGAAACGCGGGTTTTCGCCAGAATGTTCAGCCACAGCAAGACCGCCCACAAGCCGTCTTTTTCACGCACGTGGTTGGAGCCTGCCCCAGCCGATTCTTCACCGCACAGCGTGATGCGGCCTGCGTCGAGCAGATTGCCAAAGAATTTCCAGCCGGTTGGCGTTTCAAAGCATTCCACGCCCAATTTTTGTGCCACGCGATCGACCGCCGCGCTGGTCGGCATGGAGCGCGCCACGCCGCTGATGCCGCCTGCGTAGGCTGGAGCCAGTTGTGCATTTGCAGTTAAAACGGCCAATGCATCCGATGGCGTCACTGCGATGCCACGACCAATGATGAGATTGCGATCACCATCACCGTCCGAGGCCGCGCCAAAATCCGGTGCGTTGGCGCTCATCATCAGATCGTACAATTCTTTGGCGTGCACCAGATTTGGGTCGGGGTGATGGCCTCCGAAATCGGTGGACGGCGTGCCGTTAATCACGGAGCCTTTGGCCGCACCGAGGATGTCCTCGAAAATCGCATGCGCATACGGGCCGGTGACGGCGTGCATGGCGTCAAACTTCATGGTGAAGCCGCTGGCGAACAGCGCGCGAATTGCATCGAAATCAAACAGCTCTTGCATCAGCTCAACATAGTCGGTCACCGAGTTGATGATCTCGACGCTGACCTTGCCAATCATGGTTGTGCCGATCTGGCTCAAATCCACATCGGCGCAATCCGCTGCCGTGTAGCTGCTCACGGTTTGCGAATAGGCGTAAATCGCGTCGGTGATTTTCTCCGGTGCGGGACCGCCGTTGGCCATATTGAATTTAATACCAAAGTCGCCATCCGGCCCGCCGGCGTTGTGACTGGCGGAGAGAATCACGCCGCCGAATGCGCCGTATTT
>CAYPYQ010000126.1:0-2856 GCA_964414735.1 uncultured Hydromonas sp. | reverse complement strand
CGTTCTCTGGTGGCCAATTCGTGTGTGTTGCTGACGCAGGTCGAGTATCTGAAACACAACGACGATAAAAATTTTGCCATCGTCGATGCGGGCATGAATGATTTCATCCGTCCGACGCTGTATCAGGCGTGGGTCGGTGTGGAGAACTGTACCGAGCACAGCGATGTGCACGCGCAGATTTACGATGTGGTCGGGCCGGTGTGTGAGTCCAGCGACTGGCTGGCGCATGATCGCACGCTGAAGGTGAAACAGGGCGATGTGTTGGCGGTGCTGTCGACTGGTGCGTATGGTTTTAGCATGAGCTCGAATTACAATACGCGTGTGCGTGCGGCGGAAGTGTTGGTCGACGGTGAGCAGGCGCAAGTGATTCGCCGACGTGAGACTTTAGAGGATTTGTGGGCGCACGAGTTGTGATGCTTATTTTGTCGTTATGAAAGCCCAAATGTACGTCATTTGGGCTTTTTATTTGGGGATTGTTCGTTCGTCGTGTTTTTTTGATTTTAAATATCAATCAAATCAGCATTTTGCGTGCGATTTTTACCATAGCACGTTAGAATATGTGCCATTGAATCTTGGATCGTATTGCTCATGTGCATGCGCTGTATGCAGAATGCGGCAATCGGGTTCGCAATTGTTTGAATAGGCAGCAGATATCCCATGGGAACTACCCACGACGTTATTAAAAATCCTTCGTTCTCAGAGCGCACGCAGCAGCTGTTCCGCGAAGCCAAATGGATTGTTTTGGCCTTGCTGGGCTTGGCTTTGCTGAGTATGCTGGTCAGCTTTGATCCGAACGATCCTTCGTTTTTCCACGCCGGTTCGGATGTGAAGGAGATTCACAACTGGGTGGGTAGCCTCGGGGCGTGGGTGTCGGCAACCCTGTTGTATGTGTTTGGTTTGTCTGCGTATTGGTGGGTGCTGCTGTGCGGCTGGGTGATTTATCGCGGAGTGCGTCGTTTTCTGCGATTGAGCTTGTACTCGCCGCAGGAGCGTGCGGCGCTGGCGCAAACCACACAGGAGAAGCGCGACACGTTGCTGTTTCGCGTCGGTTTCGTGGTGGTGCTGCTGACCAGTATGGGGCTGGAGTATCTGCACACGAGCGGCTGGAAAATTATATTGCCTTACGATCACGGCGGCGTGTTGGGTGCGATGATTGCCAAAGGTTTGGGTACGGTACTTGGCCCGATTTTTACCACGCTGTTGTTGGCGGTGCTGTTTTGTACCGGCTTGAGCTGGTTCTTTAATTTTTCGTGGCTGTCGGTGTTCGAGCGTGTTGGTGGTGCGATTGAGTTATCGGTGTTGAAATTGTTGGGCTATTTTGACGCGAAAAAAGATGAGAAAGTCGGCGAGGCATTGGTTGCCGTGCGCGAGCGTGAACTGGCGCAAGAAAAACAACGCGTAGAGAAAATCGCACCGGTGCACATCGAGCCGCCTGCTCCGCCGGTACAGCAATCACAGCGCCGTCAAAAAGAAAAACAAGTGCCACTGTTCACCGAGATGGCGGATAAGTCCTTGCCGGAGCTGGCGCTGCTCGATGCGGCCGAGCGCAATCAAGAAACCGTGTCACACGACACACTGGAATTTAACTCCCGACTGATTGAGAAAAAGCTGCGCGACTTTGGCGTTGAGGTTCAGGTGGTGGCGGCCTATCCGGGACCTGTGGTGACGCGCTACGAAATCGAACCTGCGACGGGTGTTAAAGGCAGCCAGATCGTCAATTTGTCCAAGGATTTGGCGCGCTCACTGGCGCTGGTCTCTATCCGCGTGGTGGAAACCATCCCGGGTAAAAATTTCATGGCGTTGGAATTGCCGAATCCGAAGCGCCAAATCGTGCGCCTGTCCGAAATCATCGGCTCGCAAATTTACCACGAGGCGCACTCGTTGCTTACGGTTGCTCTGGGTAAGGACATTGGTGGCAATCCGGTGGTGGCAGATTTGGCGAAAATGCCGCATTTGCTGGTCGCCGGTACCACCGGTTCGGGTAAATCGGTGGGGATCAACACCATGATCTTGTCGCTGCTGTATCGTGCGACGCCGGAACAAGTGCGTCTGATTTTGATCGACCCGAAAATGCTGGAAATGAGTGTGTACGAAGGCATTCCGCACCTGCTGTGTCCGGTGGTGACTGATATGCGCCAAGCGGGACATGCGCTGAACTGGACGGTCGGCGAGATGGAGCGCCGCTATAAGCTGATGAGCACGCTCGGCGCGCGTAATTTGGCGGGCTTTAACAAGAAAATCGAGGAAGCACACGCCAAAGGTGAGAATCTCCCGAATCCGTTTAGCCTGACGCCGGATGAGCCGGAACCGCTGGAAAAACTGCCGATGATCGTCGTGGTGATTGACGAATTGGCCGATCTGATGATGGTGGTGGGTAAAAAAGTCGAGGAGCTGATCGCGCGCATCGCGCAGAAGGCTCGTGCCGCAGGTATTCATTTGATCTTGGCAACGCAGCGCCCGAGTGTGGACGTGATTACCGGCTTGATCAAAGCGAACGTGCCAACACGTATCGCGTTCCAAGTCTCCAGTAAAATTGACTCGCGCACGATTCTCGATCAGCAGGGCGCTGAGGCTTTGCTCGGTCAGGGTGATATGCTCTACCTCGCGCCAGGCACAGGGATGCCGGTGCGTGTACACGGCGCATTTGCCTCGGACGAAGAGGTTATTCGCGTCGCAGAATTCTTGCGTGAAAATGGTCAACCGAACTATATTGAAGACGTTTTATCCGGTGGAGCTGGCGCTGACGGTGAAATGGGCGATAGCGAGGATGGCGAGGCCGATCCGCTGTACGATCAGGCGGTGGCATTTATCATGCGCACCAAAAAAGCCTCGATTTCATCGGTGCAGCGTGAGTTC
>CAYPYQ010000125.1:0-2681 GCA_964414735.1 uncultured Hydromonas sp. | reverse complement strand
GGTTATGCGATGCGCAACTCGGTGATTGAGATCGTGGATGTTTCGCCCATGATTGATGCGGACTTCACCGATGGCGCAGAGTTATACAGTCGGTATTTCAGCGCCGATCGACTGGCGGATTACCGACGTTTTGAGCCGCATTTAAACAAAAATCATGAATAAAAAGGACAAGAGATTTCTTGTCCTTTTTCCCTTTTAGTTAAAACCCACTCGGCACGCGCCATTGGTATTTAATACTAATCATTCGCAGAATAAACACACACAAGCTGCCTAAGACCAGACTGACAAACGCTTGTACGTGAAAGTGCATCAAGATTAAATACAACCACGCACCGGCGAATGAGCAGGTGGCGTAGGGTTCGGAGTCGATGAGAATCAGCGGCGTTTCATTACACAGTACATCGCGGATGACACCGCCAAACGCTGCGCCAATCACGCCGTACATGGAGGCGACGAAGTAGGGCATACCGGCGTCTAGCGCAAGCGCCGTGCTGGTGATGGTGAACAATCCCAAGCCGAGTGCGTCGGCAATCAGCATGCTTTTGAGCGTGAATACGCGGCGCATAAAGTGCAGCACTTTGCCTGCTACTAATGAAAAGATGAATAGCGCGATGATGTATTCCTGATGCTCCACCCAAAAAAACGGGCGGCGATCGAGCAGCAGACCGCGCAGTGTCCCGCCGCCAAACGCGGTGACAAACCCGATGATGAATACGCCGATCGGATCGAATTTGTGCTGTTGTGCGCGGATGAAACCTGAGATGCAAAAGGCGATGATGCCGATGGCTTCGATCCACGGAATGAGCTTGATGACGGTGGTCGGGAACACGATAGCCCTTTTTAAAATGAATTAAGCGGTTTTGGGTTTGTCTTGGTGCAGCAGTACCACGACCGCGCCATGTCCACCCGCATTTTTCGGCGCGTGGCAGAATGCGAGGACGTTGGGGTTTTGTACCAACCAGTTTTTGACGTGGTTGCGTAGGGTGGCCTCTTGGTTATCTGAGTTAAATCCTTGACCATGAATGATGCTGACGACGCGGTGGTTTTGCTGTACCGACTGGTAGAGAAAGGCGCTGGTGGCAATGCGTGCTTCTTCGACGGTTTTGCCATGCAGGTCGATGCGAGCAGCGATTTCCCACGCGCCTTTTTGTAGTTTTTTCAGCAGGGCTTCGGGGATGCCTTTGCGCAGATAAGTGCCGTTTTCGTCATCACGCAGATGGCGCGCGTCGAATTGATCGGATTTACGATTGTGTCGTTCACGCTGTTGCGCGTGTTTTTCTTCGTGATCGCTGTGTGTGCGTACGGCAGGTTCGATCTGTGTGGTCGGATGGAGGTAGCGATCTTTGGTTTTGATCGGAGTAACGCTGCGCATTTCGTGCATGAATTCGTTGCTCATGCGTTGTTCGAGCGTTTGTCGGGCTTTAGCTGCTTTTTCGGCTTGCGCGCGTGCTTCCGCCTGTTTTTTCAGGTCTTTTTGCAGTTGGGCTAAATCGGTGATTCCGTAGGATTTTGCTTTCATGCTGTTGTGTGTGTGATGCGAGTTTATTTTTGATTAAGACAATGCCCTTCGGCGAAGGGCATTGTACGCTGTTTTGATGCAATTATTTGGCTTTGGCGTGCAGTGCTTCGAGGTAGCGTTGCGCATCCAGTGCGGCCATACAGCCGGTGGCGGCGCTGGTGATGGCTTGGCGGTAGATGTGATCCTGCACGTCACCGGCGGCAAATACGCCCTCGATGTTGGTCGCAGTGGCGTTGCCATTGGTGCCGCTTCGGGTTTTGATGTAGCCGTTTTCCATATCGAGCTGACCAGCAAAGATGTCGGTGTTCGGTTTGTGGCCGATGGCGATGAATACGCCGTCGACGTTGATTTCTTTGGTCGCGTCGCCTTCAAAGGCTTTCAAACGCACGGCGGTGACGCCGGATGTGTCGCCCAAAACTTCGCCCAAAACTTGCTTGGTTTCGAGCGTGATTTTGCCTTCTTTGACTTTTTCCATCATGCGATCAACCAAGATTGGCTCGGCGCGGAATGAGTCACGGCGGTGAATCACGGTGACGTGGCTGGCGATGTTTGCTAAGTACAGGGCCTCTTCAACTGCGGTGTTGCCGCCGCCGACGACGGCCACGGGTTTATTGCGGTAGAAAAAGCCGTCACAGGTTGCACAGGCGGATACGCCACGGCCTGAGAATGCCTCTTCGGATGGCAGACCTAAGTACTGCGCTGATGCGCCGGTGGCGATGATGAGCGCGTCACAGGTGTATTCGCCCGCATCGCCGACCAGACGAATGGGTTTTTCGTTCAAATGTGTGGTGTGGATGTGGTCGAAAATCATTTGTGTGTTGAAACGCTCCGCGTGCGCTTGAAAACGCGCCATCAGCTCTGGACCTTGCACACCGTCTGCATCCGCTGGCCAGTTTTCCACTTCGGTGGTGGTCATTAGCTGGCCGCCTTGTTCCAAACCGGTGATGAGTGTGGGGTTTAAATTGGCACGCGCTGCGTAAACTGCCGCCGTATAGCCTGCAGGACCTGAACCTAAAATCAGTAGTGAGTGGTGTTGTGCCATAATGAATCCCCTTTATGAAATGGAAATGTGTCTGTATCGAAATTGAATTTTAAGGTGTTATTATACGAGGTTTATAGCCCTGTTGTTGTGAACGAATATTGAAGAGTACTGATGAGCACA
>CAYPYQ010000124.1:0-10063 GCA_964414735.1 uncultured Hydromonas sp. | reverse complement strand
GTTGTAATTGCCGTTCATATTGATATCCTATCCTTAAATGTCCAACACTTTAGGTTGTTGAGCAGAATGTGGATGCTCAGAACCGGCATACACTTTCATTTTCTTGATCATGGCGTAACCCAAAGGACCTTTAGGCAACATGCCTTTAACCGCTTTTTCCAAAGCACGACCTGGGAAGCGCTCTTGCATTTTGCGGAAATTGGTCTCATAGATACCGCCCGGATAGCCGGAGTGACGGTAGTATTTTTTGTCTTCGAATTTAGCGCCGGTAATACGCAGTTTGTCTGCGTTAACGATCACAATAAAATCACCCGTGTCAACGTGCGGCGTAAACTCTGGTTTATGCTTGCCACGCAAACGACGTGCGACTTCACTGGCCACACGACCCAACACTTTATCAGTCGCGTCAATGACATACCAGTCACGTACGACTTCGTGTTGTTTTGCTGAAAAAGTCTTCATTACTATTTCCAATAAAGTTAAATTAAACAACCATACATCACGTCATCATTGCTTATGCCTGCAACCTCTCCCGATGAGATTCCTTATGGACTGAGCCGATTATTTTCGTCGATTTTGCCTAAAAAGTCAACAATTAAACCAGCAACACTCAGATAAGTCTCTGATTTATACCGTTTTTTATGTTTTTTGCGACAGAGGCCTGAATAAAAAAAACCCAAGCCATGAAGCTTGGGTTATAAATCCACCAAAGAAGGGTGGAGGAGACAACTTGAGACTGCATAACAGTCAACGGGTGTTATTATACGTGATTTTTCATCGACGACAAAGCAAGAGAAAACACCTTTAACCAGTCAAATCGGTCAATACAGAAACATTTCCTATTAGATAAGATTTTTCATAAAAATATGACGCATTCATCAATTTTATATAAAAAATAACCAAAAATAATTTTCAGAAATTTATGGAATTAGTTGCGCTCATACAACATTGTTTTCAGTTAAGACTGAAATGCATCTTACAGATGGCTTTTATGGGGCGTTTTTTAAGTAAGCCCACTCTTATTTCTGCATTCGTTATAATGCCGACATCTCGCCCTATGGAGGCGCGATCATGAATCAACCTCAACAATAGGATCAACACATATGGAATGCACGGTACGCTGGGTCGGCGCAAATGCGGGAATGTCTTTTATCGGTGAATCCGGCAGCGGGCACGCGGTGGTCATGGATGGCGCACCCGAGGCGGGCGGACGCAATCTGGGGCCGCGCCCGATGGAAATGCTGTTGATGGGAACCGGCGGTTGTTCTGCATTCGATGTGGTTTTGATTTTACAAAAAGCACGGCAAAAGGTCAGTGATTGCCAAGTGCAATTGCGCGCTACGCGAGCAGAAACAGATCCGAAAGTGTTCACCGAGATTCATTTTCACTTCATCGTTAGCGGCTCGGCGTTGTCCGAAGCGGCGGTGGAACGTGCTGTCAAGCTCTCACATGACAAATACTGTTCAGCCAGCATTATGTTGGCGCAGGTTGCGCAAATCACGCACAGTGTGGAGATCATTGACACATCGAACAATGTTTGAACCCATTTGTGCATCGTATGGCTGGCGAATTTTTTGCAATTTTATTTCAGCTCTAGATCAGGATTGATCCAAATACTGCTGTAATTGCGTACTCATGAGTGCGAACCGCTCCGCCGCATGATTAAACGCAATGGTTTTTTGTCGACTGGTTTGCCCGCGCAGCACGTGTATGTCGCGCACGGCACAACCAAATGCGCGTGCGAGAAATTGGCAAAGTGCATCATTGGCCTTACCATCCACCGGTGGTGCAGCCAAGCGAATTTTTACGACCTCTCCGTATACGCCCGCCCATTGTGTGACCTTTGCGCCAGGTTGAACATGTACGTGTAGTAAAACGTCTTGGTTTTTAACGTAGCAATAATCCATCTCTTTTTGTTGTGAGCTCTTTGGGCATTAGAATGCTCTAAGAAAATCACCCCTCCGAATCCTCTATTTATTATCAGTGATTGATAAAAAAACCCCACCTGACGGCGGGGTGGGTTTGTACCGATCTTTCTTTCATAACCAGGCAAGTCACGGACGACGGTACACAGGAAACGGCCACACTTCAGCGGCTTGTGCCGGCGGTGGTTTTACCTCCGGCTGCGCCGCTGAGGCGGTCTGAGTTTTCTTCTCAGGTTCGGCTGCCCCTGTCGTGCCGCTTACTTTTTTGCTGCGCTCACTACTTTTTTTGCTGCTGGTTTAGCTGCCGGTTTTTTCACAGCTGGTTTCGCTGCTGGCTTTGCCGCTGCTTTCACAGCTGGTTTTGCTGCAGCCGGTTTAGCGGCTGCTTTTGCTACTGGCTTTTTTGCAGCTGGTTTAGCAGCTACTTTTGCAGCTGGTTTTTTTGCAACGGCTGGTTTGGCGGCTACTTTAGCAACAGGTTTTTTTGCAACAGCTGGCTTCGCCGCTGCTTTGACCGTGGTTTTTGCCGCTGGTTTTGCGACCGCTTTAACTGCTGCTGGTTTTTTTACAGCGGGTTTTGCTGCTGCTTTGACCGCTGGTTTGGCAGCTGCTTTTGCAGCAGGCTTGGCTGCTGGTTTCGCGACTGCTTTAACAGCAGGTTTTTTTACAGCTGGTTTTGCGACCGCTTTGACTGCTGGTTTGGCAGCTGCTTTTGCAGCAGGCTTGGCTGCTGGTTTTGCTGCTGCTTTAGTCGCAGTTTTTGCTGGGGCTTTTGTTGCAGTTTTTTTAGCTTCGGCCATCTACCACTCCTTTTTTGAAAGAATTGTTGCTTCGTTAAAAAAATATCCATTAAGAATAATTTCCTCTGATACAACACTTCGATGTTTTAATTCAGCGTTTTATCGAGGTTTCACCGATTATTCTTAATTCAGTTGCAATAATAACGCTTTTGTTGTAAGTGGGATATCTTTTTGAGCATATTTTTGATTGGCTTGCAAGTCTTTCTCAAAAATACCACATAATTTTTTGTGGCACGCCCGGCGCGAATCGAACGCGCGACCTTTGGCTTCGGAGGCCAACACTCTATCCACTGAGCTACGGGCGCAGAGAAAAACGCTGTACGAATATTAATATTTTTTTGTGATGCGGCGGTTTTATCAAGTTGGCAATCATACCGTCTTTTCACAAAATATGCCATGCCTATGCATTGAGCTCATACCCATTGAATGCGCATGCGTTTGTTTAACTTCATCTTCACTCTGCATTTATAATGCATGATAATTGCACTGCGACAGCACACTCATGCGGCGCAATTAAGCTTAATTATGATGATACTAAAAAGGTTTTGTATGACTGTTTCAACATGGAAAAATTATTGGATGACTGCTGTGATTTTAGGCGTGGGATTACTCACCGGTTGCAATGTATCAGCAAAGAATGGGGATGCCGCAAAGCCTAACGCCACCGCAGTTCAGCCCTCTGAACAAGAGAAAAAAATCAAAGCCGATCTCGAATTGAAAGTTGAAAAATTAGAGGTCAAGTCTGTGCGTAAACTGCCTTACTCGGATTTGTACGAAGTGCTTTTGGCCAATAATGAGATTGTGTATACCAATGCGAAAACCGAGTTCACCCTGATTGGCCACATGATTAACAACGCCGATATGTCCGACATGACACAAGCGCGCATTGACGAACTGTCTGCGGTTGATTTCAAGTCGCTGCCGTTCGCGCAAAGTTTTAAGCAGGTCAAAGGTGATGGCAGTCGTCAGATTGCGGTGTTTGAGGATCCCAACTGCGGCTATTGCAAAGCCTTCCGTCATACCTTGGAAAATATCAACAACATCACCGTCCACACCTTTGTCATCGACATCCTCGGTCCGAGCTCAACCGCTGCGGCCAAACAATTACTCTGCGCCAAAGATCAAGGCGCCGCTTGGGACAACTGGATGCTGCGCAAACAATTGCCCAACAACTCGGGTGACTGCGACACATCTGTTTTGGAAAAAAATAAAGCGCTGGCACAGCAACTCGGTGTAACCGGAACGCCGACCATTATTTTTGAAAACGGCAAGCGCATTCCTGGCGCGCCGGATCAAGAGAGTTTGGAAGAAATGCTGAGCGCAGTGAAAAAATAAAAATTTCTCAATTCACTATACGTCGTACAAAAGCAGCCATCGAGGCTGCTTTTTCACACGCATCCCAAACGCGTTCACGTCGATGACACCAACTTCTGCCGCACTTCATCCAGATTCGCGCATACATACTTTGCCCCCAGATCATCAAGCCAGCCGGTGCGAGTGAGCATCTCCATCGGCTGCTCACGCAAACCACACACATAAATCGGCACATGTTTTTCCTGATACATTTCGAGCAGTTCACCCAGCGACTCCATACCGGATGAGTCCACATAAATCATGCCCGAAAAATCCAACACCAAAGCACGCTTCGGAATATCCAACTGCAATTGGTCAATTAACTTCACCGCACCAAAAAACAAAGTACCCACCAAGCGTCGCGCTTTCACACCTTCAGCCTGTTCGCCCCAGGTAGACAAATCAACCTCATCCTCGGTCGACAAATACGACACGCGATAAATCAGCGTGAAGCACGCCGCCAGAATCCCTACTTCCACCGCTGCGGTCAAATCCACCACCACCGTCAAAATAAACACAGCCAGCAAAATAAAACGATACGTCATGCGATACGACCTCAAGCGCGCGAACTCATGCCACTCGCCCATATTGTACGCAACGAACATCAAAATCGCTGATAGCGCTGCCAACGGAATATACTGCGCTAACGGCGCCGCGACCAGCACCACGATGAGCAACATCAATGCATGAATCATGCCCGATACCGGACTGGTTGAACCGTTTTTAATATTCGTCACTGTCCGCGCGATGGTGCCCGTCGCCGGCATACCACCGAAAAATGGCACCACCATATTGGCAAAACCTTGCGCGAGCAATTCCTGATTCGAGTCGTGTTTATCTTTGATCATATTGTCCGCCACGCGCGCACACAACAGAGATTCAATCGCTCCCAGCACCGCCAAGGTCGCGGCCGGCGCAACCAAACCTTTCATCGCCTCCCAAATCACTGGCAGACTCCAACTGCCGTCCGCCGCATGCGGCAAAGGAATGGTCAATGAGGGTAAGCCCTGTGGAATACCACCGAAGCGCGAACCAATCGTCTCCACATCCAAATGAAACAGCTGCACCAAAATCGTCGCCACAATCAGAGCAATGATGGAACCCGGTGTGGAGCTGCGAACCCGATGAAACATGGACGATACACTTTGACCTGCCGTACTTTTAACTGGCCCCACATTTTTTTGCCACAAAATAATAATCGCCAACGACAGCAATGCCAAAAACAAGGCCTGAGGATTCCATGTCGGCAGTGCATTCCACAGAGTTTGCAGCAACGCGAAAAATTCCGCTGGGGTTTTACCCTGAATTTTCAAACCCAAAAAATCCTTGATCTGCGAAATCCCGATGAGCACCGCAATCCCGTTGGTAAAGCCGATAATCACCGCCACCGGAATAAATTTAATCAAAATCCCCATGCGGAAAAAACCCATCGCCCACAGCATCACGCCGGACATCAGTGTGGCCAGTAGCAATCCACCGACACCATAGCGCTCAACGATCCCATAGACAATCACGATGAACGCACCCGCTGGCCCGCCGATCTGCACGCGCGAACCGCTGAACAACGAAATTAAAAAGCCCGCAATGATCGCGGTGAAAATTCCGGTTTCCGGTTTTAAACCCGATGCAATCGCAAAGGCCATCGCCAACGGCAATGCCACGATTGCTACGGTCGCACCCGCACCTAAGTCTTTGATGAAGCGCTCGGCATTGTAGCCGCGCATGATTTCGTAAATTTTCGGATTGAATTTAGTAGTGACTTTCATGACCACAATTTGCTCATACATTTTATTGGCGACGATCAGTAGGCGAATTCTCAACCTGATGATCAACTGAAGCGATTATATGCCTCAGTCCGATAGAGTTAAATACTTTTCGATGAGAGACCAACAATTATTGCACCCATCAATACCCATTCTCATTCACTTGCTCAATCCACCCATACCCCTGCACTTAAATATTTCAAACATGCCTGCCAAAATCCATTACCCTAATACGTCAAACCAATCGGTTTGACCTTGATTTTTCAATCTTGATATTCGGGAGACACAATAATGAAACCTACCATTAAATGGATGGCGCTGTGCATCGCCGCCGCATTCGCCACCCCCAGCTTTTCCGCACCCATGCTGGATACACACCCCACCCCCAACAGTGCGCTGGCGCAACACAAAGTCAACTCATGGTTAGAAATCGATACCAAAGCCTTTGAGCAAAACATCGCCACCCTACAAAGTCAATTGCAAGGCAGCTCGAAAGTCTGCGCCGTCATGAAAGCCGACGCCTACGGCAACGGCATCAGCCTGCTCATGCCCAGCGTCATTAAAATGAAAGTGCCGTGTGTAGCCATCGCCAGCAACGAAGAAGCCCGTGCGGTACGCGCCTCCGGCTACAAAGGACAAATCATCCGCGTGCGCACTGCGACGCTGAACGAAATCCGCGACGGTATGAAATACAATATGACCGAATTGATCGGCAATCCCGATACCGCCACTGCTGTCAGCCAAATGGCGGGAAAATTGGGTAAAACGCTGAACTATCATCTCGCGCTCAACTCCGCCGGCATGAGTCGCAACGGCTTGGATTTGAGCACCGAAGCAGGCAAGCAAGCGGCCTTGGCCATCACGCATTTACCGCATCTGAAAACTACCGGCATCATGACGCATTTCCCAGTGGAAGAGAAATCCGATGTTGAAAAAGGCTTGGCCGCATTCAAATCCGAAACCGCGTGGTTAATCCAAGCGGCAAAACTGGATCGCAACAAGCTCACCCTGCACACAGCCAACTCATTTGCCACCTTAGCCGTGCCCGAAGCACGTATGGATATGGTTCGCCCAGGTGGTCTGCTGTACGGCGACACCATTCCTGAGCACACCGAGTATAAAAAAATCATGGCGTTCAAAACCAACGTCGCCAGTGTAAACACCTATCCGAAAGGCAACACCGTCGGCTATGACCGCACCTTCACCTTGACCCGCGACTCGCGCTTGGCCAATCTACCGATGGGCTACTCCGACGGCTATCGTCGCGTGTTTACCAATAAAGGGCATGTCCTGATTCGCGGCCATCGTGTTCCAGTCGTGGGCAAAGTCTCGATGAATACCACAATGGTCGATGTGACGGATTATCCAGACATCACGGCGGGTGATGAAGTCGTACTGTACGGCAGCCAAGGTGAGGCACAAATCACGCAAAGCGAAGTGGAGGATATCAATGGAGCATTGCTGGCGGATCTGTACACCGTCTGGGGCAACTCCAATCCGAAGTTTGCCAAACCGACAACATCGGTTAAAAAGAAATGATGCCCAGCTCCATCCGGTATCTCACACCCTGAAACAAAAAACGCCACCCTATTAAAATGGTGGCGTTTTTTAGATCGCATCTGCGCGATCAATGGCAATCCATCATTACGGAGCCGGTGGAGCCACAGGCTTAGCAGGAACCGGTGCTGGCGCTGGTGCTGGAGCCGGTTTACGCGGCGCATGTGCGCGCATCGGTTTTTTCACCTTTTTCATTTTTTTCATAGGCTTTTTGGCCAATGGCTTTTTCGCCATATCACATTGAACCGCAGCCGGATCACATCCTGGACCTGGTTGGGGTTGTGGTGCTTGTTGTGCAAATGCGCTGGTTGCCATGAATAAAACAGTTGATACCGCAACGGACAATTGAGTCAATTTCTTCATAAAATCTCCTTTCAAAGTCAAGTACATGCAAGCATGTGTGAGCATCATGCCATTTTTTCGTTCACTATGTGCTCTAGGTCCGTGTTTTTTTACACACCCAATCAACCATGCAGCAGCGATCCAACACGAGCAAAACGTTGATTTCAGCCCCAGTCTGGCACAAAACCCTTATAATATCGGCACTTAAACACATGCGTCATTCGCGCTCCACGGCATTTCCGTGGTTTTTTACATTAGACTGAAAACCCATTAACACATCATGAGCAACACCTCAAACACCCCGAAACTCGACGCATTGGCTAAATCCTTTGAACCCGCACCGATTGAATCGCACTGGCGACCGGTGTGGGAGGAGCGCGGCTACGGCAAAGCCACGGTGCACGCGGACAAACAAGCCTACAGCATTTTTCTGCCACCGCCGAACGTCACCGGTACGCTGCACATGGGACACGCGTTCAACCAAACCGTGATAGATGCGTGCATGCGCCACGCCCGTATGTGCGGCAAAGACGCTGCGTGGATTCCGGGCACGGATCACGCGGGGATTGCCACGCAAATTGTGGTCGAACGCCAGCTCGCCGCACAAGGCGTCAATCGCCATGACCTCGGTCGCGAAGCGTTCACGAAAAAAGTGTGGGAGTGGAAAGAACAATCGGGCAACATCATCGGCCAGCAAACTCGCCGCATGGGCTCCTCCATTGACTGGTCGCGCGAGTATTTCACCATGGACAAAAAAATGTCCCAAGCCGTAACCGAAGTCTTCGTACGATTGTACGAAGACGGCTTGATCTACCGTGGCAAACGACTGGTGAACTGGGATCCGGTGCTCGGCACAGCAGTATCCGACCTCGAAGTCGAAACCGTTGAAGTCGACGGTCACATGTGGCATATCAACTATCCGTTCGTTGACGGCGCACAAACCATCACCGACAAAGATGGCAACAGCGAAACCTGGAACGGCATCACCATCGCCACCACCCGCCCCGAAACCCTGCTCGGTGACATGGCGATCTGTGTGCACCCTGACGATGTGCGCTATCAAAAACTCATTGGCAAACAAGTCGTTCTGCCGCTGTGCAACCGCAACATCCCGATCATCGCCGACGAATACGCCGATCCTGAGTTCGGAACCGGCGCACTGAAAATCACGCCAGCGCACGATTTCAACGACTACGCTGTCGGTCAACGTCATGGTTTGGAACTGCTCTCGATCATGAATCTGGACGCGACCATCAATGCAAACGCACCCGAAGCCTATCACGGCATGGATCGTTTCGCCGCGCGTAAACAAATTGTAGAAGATTTGAAACAGCAGGGCTTACTGGTTAAAGTCGCACCGCACAAATTAATGCAGCCGAAATCCGACCGCACCGGCGTGGTGATCGAACCCATGCTGACCGACCAATGGTTCATGGACTTGACGCAAAAAGGCAAAACCGCCATCGTTGAGCCGGCTCTGTCTGCAGTCAACGACGGCGAAATCAAACTGATTCCCGAAAACTGGAACAGCACCTACAACCACTGGCTGGAAAACATCCAAGACTGGTGCATCTCCCGTCAACTGTGGTGGGGGCATCAAATTCCAGCATGGTACGGCGAGCAAGGAGAAGTCTTCGTCGCACGTACCGAGACCGACGCACAAGCACAGGCCAAAGCTGCGGGCTATACCGGCGCACTGCGCCGCGAAGACGACGTGCTCGATACCTGGTTCTCCTCTGCACTCGTGCCGTTCTCTTCGCTTGGTTGGCCGGAGAAAACGCCTGATTTAGCACATTTCCTGCCGTCATCCGTGCTCGTCACTGCCTACGACATCATTTTCTTCTGGGTTGCACGCATGGTGATGATGACAAAATATTTCACCGGCAAAGTACCGTTCAAATCCGCGTACGTGCACGGCCTGATCCGCGACGCGGAAGGCAAAAAAATGTCCAAATCCGAGGGCAACGTACTTGACCCCGTTGATCTGATCGACGGTATCGAACTCGAACCGCTGCTGGACAAACGCACCACCGGCCTGCGCCGCCCCGAGACCGCGCCGCAAGTGCGCAAAGCCACCGAAAAAGAATTTCCGAGCGGCATTCCGGCGTACGGCACCGACGCATTGCGCTTTACTTTCGCCTCGCTCGCGACGCAAGGGCGCAGCATTAATTTCGACTCCAAGCGCTGCGAAGGCTACCGCAATTTCTGCAACAAACTGTGGAACGCGACACGATTTGTACTCATGAACTGCGAAGGCCAAGATTGTGGTGTAAGCGAACCGCCACGTCGCACCGACGCGCCACACATCGACATCGAGCCGACC
>CAYPYQ010000123.1:0-12537 GCA_964414735.1 uncultured Hydromonas sp. | reverse complement strand
CGTCCTCATATGTCGCTCGGTGGATTCACTCCAGCGCAAACGCGTATGATGGCTTTAACAAACTCACGCGTCCTGCACTAAACGCAGGACTTGTGTTGATTCTACTTTTAGATGCCGCCCTTTTAGGGGGTATTACCAATCGAAAAACGCGTACAAATCATTCAACTATTGGTTGAGGGCAATTCAATGCGTTCTGTTGAGCGCATCGTAGGCTGTTCAATCAACACAGTTACTAAGTTGCTTGTTGAGATTGGCCAAGCGTGCGCAGAATATCAAGACAAGGCCTTGCGTAATCTCAATTGCAAACGCATTCAGTGTGATGAAATATGGTCTTTCGTGTATGCTAAAGAACGCAACGTACCTGATGAGTTAAAAGACGTATTTGGCTATGGTGACGTGTACACATGGACTGCTATTGATGCAGATACCAAACTCATTCCAAGCTGGTTTGTGGGCACTCGTGGCTCAGAAAGCGCACATGCTTTTATAAGTGATTTAGCTGGTCGTATGGCTAACCGTGTGCAATTGACTACTGATGGTCACAAAGCCTATTTAGAAGCAGTAGAAAATGCGTTTCACGGCGATATTGACTACGCAATGCTGGTGAAGCTGTACGGCAATAACCCAAAAGAAGACCAAAGAAAATACAGCCTTTCAAAATTTAAAGGCGCAGTTCAAGGCGTGGTATCGGGCAATCCTGAAAAAGAGCACGTAAGCACCAGCTTTGTAGAGCGTCAAAATCTCACCATGCGTATGCACATGCGCCGCTTTACTCGTTTAACCAATGGCTTTAGCAAGAAAGTTGATAATCACATGAATGCAGTTAGTTTGCACTTCATGTACTACAACTTCGCTAAAATCCATAAAACGCTACGGGTAACACCTGCGATGGAGGCTGGTATCAGTGACCACGTTTGGAGCATTGAGGAAATTGTACGGTTAGTGCCAGAACCCGTGGCTAAAAAGCGTGGTTCTTACAACAAGAAAAAAGATATTTCAAACTGAGACATTACCCCACATTGGACACCATCGGTCACTGCACGTTCCAGTGCTTCCGCTTGCCCTTTGATGCGTCGCAGGCGGGTGATAGCGCGCTTTCTGTCTTCAATCGAGTTTGGCATAATTGTCGCTCTGAATGTTAGGTATACCAATGTATTATAAGGTATATAAAAATATCTTTTCTGAATAGGGGTATTTTTTGGAAATTAGGAAATCAATCATAAAAATAGCACTACTAAGACTCATGGTAACTAAATAAGTGGACGACTGTCCACCTTTTCAGTGATTATTATTTTATCGGTGCGCACGCCGCCGCCACTTTGCAATTTCCGCTCGCACTTGTTCCGGCGCTGTACCCCCGATGTGATTGCGCGCGGCGACGCTGCCTTCTAGCGTTAGACAATGCGATACATCCGCCTCGATCAATGCTTGTTGTTCAGCCGATAAATCAGTGGCGTTACGCAATTCATCCAGCGTCAAATCGGCCAAATCGCAGCCTTTTTGCGTGCAGATTTTGACCGCGTGCGCGACGGCCTCGTGTGCGTCGCGGAATGGCAGACCTTTTTTCACCAAATAATCGGCCAAGTCGGTTGCGGTGGAGAAACCTTGTAGTGCGGCGGCACGCATATTGTCTGCTTTCACCGTGATGCCTTGCACCATTTCGGTGAAAATCAGTAGGGTTTCGAGAACGGTGTCGACGGCATCAAACAGCGGCTCTTTGTCTTCTTGGTTGTCCTTGTTGTATGCCAGCGGCTGTCCTTTCATCAGTGTGAGTAAACTCATCAGGTCGCCATATACACGGCCTGTTTTGCCACGTGCCAGTTCGGGCACGTCGGGGTTTTTCTTTTGCGGCATGATGGACGAGCCGGTGCAGAAACGATCCGCCAGATCAATGAAACCCACGCGCGGGCTCATCCAGTTAACCAACTCTTCAGATAAACGCGATACGTGCATCATGATGAGCGATGCGGCTGCGCAAAACTCAATGGCAAAATCCCTGTCAGAAACCGCATCCAACGAGTTTTCACAAATACCTTCAAAGCCTAGCAGTTCGGCGGTGCGCTCACGGCGAATCGGATAAGTGGTTCCAGCCAACGCTGCCGCCCCCAAAGGTAAGCGATTCACACGTTTGCGTGTATCCTGCATGCGCTCGGCATCGCGTGCAAACATGTTTACATATGCGAGCAAATGATGGCCGAAGGTAATCGGCTGCGCTACTTGTAAATGAGTAAAGCCAGGTAAGATGGTTTGCGCTTCGCGCTCGGCGACATCCAGTAGGCCGGCGCACAGATTATTCAGTGCCACAGCAATGTCGTCAATCTGAGCGCGTAACCATAAACGGATGTCGGTGGCCACTTGATCGTTGCGCGAGCGCCCCGTGTGTAGGCGCTTACCCGCCATCCCGACCAGACTGGTTAGGCGTGCCTCGATGTTCAAATGTACGTCCTCTAAATCCAACTGCCACTCGAAAGTACCGGCTTCAATTTCCGCTTGAATTTGCGCCAGGCCGCGTTGAATATCCGTCCAATCCTGTGCCGAAATAATACTTTGCTCACAGAGCATTTGCGCATGCGCCAAAGAGCCTTGGATATCGAACAACGCCAAACGTTTGTCAAAAAATACCGATGCGGTGTAGCGTTTGACCAGCTCGCTCATCGGCTCGGAAAACAATGCCGACCAGCCGGCGGATTTATTGTGTAGTTGTGATTGTTCAGCTTGACTCATGATCTTTGGGTTGATGAGGTGGTTAAAAATGAGCCTGTATTTTAAATCAAAAACCGCACAAAACATAGGTCTCGACCGCTATATGCTGTGTGAAAAATCGGTGTTATGTGTCGGTCTCAGATGAGCGCGAAAAGCAGTGGATTGAGAAAATAAAGATTGAATGACGATTTCATGAAAAATTGAAAATTCAAACCTAAGTTCCTGATTCTAAGCGGCTTTACAAGGGTTTTGGCTCGCAAAGACTTGAAAATATTGACTTGTGTGCAACAAAAATCCCTAAATTACTTGACGGGCGTTCTGAAACTATGGTTTAATTCGCCCCGTTGTGAATGACCTAACGCCCCTGTTAATCAGTAGCGAGCAGGGATTGAAAAAACTTAGCTGGTGGAGATAATAGATGAATAAGTCAGAATTGGTAGATTTCATTGCTGCAGAAGCAGAAATTTCAAAAGCCGCGGCTGGTCGTGCATTGGACGCAGTAACGACTGCGGTTAAGAAAACCTTGAAAAAAGGTGGCACTGTAACCCTGGTGGGTTTTGGTACATTCTCAGTGGGCAAGCGTGCAGCACGTGTTGGTCGTAACCCACAAACGGGTGCGGAAATTAAAATCAAGGCAGCTAAAGTGCCTAAATTCCGTCCTGGTAAAGCATTGAAAGATGCTGTAAACTAATACTTTTTTAAGATTGGGTGTTTAGCTCAGTTGGTAGAGCGGCGCCCTTACAAGGCGTAGGTCGGGAGTTCGACCCTCTCAACACCCACCAGTCTTAAAAGTAAAACGGTTTTGGAGCGGTAGTTCAGTTGGTTAGAATATCGGCCTGTCACGCCGGGGGTCGCGGGTTCGAGTCCCGTCCGCTCCGCCAAAACTAACGTGATGCTGTTAAAAGCATCACGCACAAAAAAGCGAGTTCTGCTCGTTTTTTTGTTCCCGAAATTCATCATGGATGGATGGCGGGAGTCAGGAAGCAATATGCGGGTGTTTAGCTCAGTTGGTAGAGCGGCGCCCTTACAAGGCGTAGGTCGGGAGTTCGACCCTCTCAACACCCACCACATATTGTATCCAGTGACCCAATTTGGAGCGGTAGTTCAGTTGGTTAGAATATCGGCCTGTCACGCCGGGGGTCGCGGGTTCGAGTCCCGTCCGCTCCGCCAACAAAAAAGAGGAAAGGCGAACTTCGGTTCGCCTTTTTTCTTGTGCTCATTTATAATACAAGCTATTTTGTTTCGCGTGTTCCAATTCGGAAAAATAACGATACGATAGGCGTAAAGGGTTTTTATGTTAGATTTTGTGCGCACCCATCAACGGTGGTTACAGTTTATTTTGCTGTTATTGATTTTGCCTGCTTTTGTGTTGACTGGCGTGGCATCATTTAGCCGCTCCTCTTCCGCTGAT
Organism: uncultured Hydromonas sp.; assembly: GCA_964414735.1. Lineage (GTDB taxonomy): Bacteria > Pseudomonadota > Gammaproteobacteria > Burkholderiales > Burkholderiaceae > CTSOIL-112. Next base: position 8,423 of record CAYPYQ010000123.1, on the reverse strand, counting down.
GTGGTGGCGAAAGTGGATACACGCGAAATCACACAACAAGAATTTGCTTCGCGCTATCAACGTTTTATGGAAAATGCGCGGCGCCAGATGGGCGACAAGTTTGATGCGACCTATTACCAATCCGCGGAAGCCAAGTCCGCGTATCTGACACAAATCAGTAATGAAGCGTTGCTCGAAGATTTACTTACCAGTGGCAAAATGACCGCCAGTGATATGGAAGTGGCACAGGCTCTGGCACGGATGCAGGGTATGCCGAAAAACGCTCAAGGTGGCATTGATGAGGCGGCTTATAAAGCGGCATTGGCGCAGCAAGGTCTGACGCCGGCGGCGCATCAATTTGGTGTGCGTGTGGACTTGGTGAAAGCACAACTCTCGCCGGCATACAGTGTGCTTAATTTGCCGGTGAGCAGTGAATTCATGAAAAACTTCTTTGGTCGCGCGCGCGTAGTCGAGGTCAAATCGGTTGATTTGACGCCGTATATGGCGCAGGCTACGGTGACGCCGGAGCAGATTCAGGCGTATTACGATCAGCACAAAGCACAGTTCACGACGCCGGATGTGTTTGATGTGGCATACGCAGTCGTGCCTGTGCAGGGCAGCGGTTCGGCAGCGAGCCTGACCGATGATGACATCAAGGCCGTGTTTGGTCGTGATGCGACACCGGAGCAGTTGAATAAAGTGCGTCAAGACCCGAATCAATCCAAAGTGGTACTGGCACAAGTAGGGCAGAAAAAAATGGCCGCGCGCTTGGATGAATTGATCGCAAAAACGCCACAGGATTTAAATGCGGTGGCCAAAGCGGTGAACGCGACCGTGCAGCAAGCCAAAGGTTTGACACGTCAAGCGAGCGACAATACGCCGGAAGTTTTTAAAGATGCGAAAGTTCGCGAAGCGCTGCTCAATGCCAGCCAAGCGGAGTCGAAAAATATTGCGCCAATCATGGCGCTCGGCTCAGGCGATCTGCTGGTGGCGCGTGTGAATGAATACCGTGCGGCGGGTGCGCGCAGCTTTGATGAAGTGAAAGCCGAAATTGAACAACAACTGCGCCGTGAGGCGGCAGTGAGTAAGGCGGCACAGGATGCGCAAAATGGCTTGGGCACGCAATCCGCGAGTAACAGCATCGGCGCGCCGCAAATGGCCAGTTGGATCAGTGGTAGTGCCGGCGTAACGCAAGCGATGGCCGCCAAATCCATGAGTTTGCCGGTCAGTAGCTTGCCTGCCTTGGCGGTGGTGACGGATAAAGACCGCGTGGATGTGATTCGGGTGGTGAAAGATGAGAGTTTGCCTGCGGAGCAAGCCGCTCAAATCGGTCAATTGGCGCAAAGTGTTTGGAACGGCCCGAACGAGAGCTTGGCGTATGATGCCTACATGGCAGCATTGCGTGAACGCATGGGGGTGAAGTTGTACCCCGAGCGGATTAAAACCACGCAAGAATAATTCGATATGACACGCTAAATGATGGGTTTAGCGTGTTTTGTTTTTGTGATTTTTTAGAATTTGGATAGAACGGAGTAGGTGTGTTATCAGCGGCTAATATTACCCAGCAGTTTGGCGCGAAGCCATTGTTTGAGAATATCAATGTGAAATTTGGCGAGGGCAATCGCTACGGCTTGATCGGTGCGAACGGGTGTGGCAAATCAACTTTTATGAAAATTCTCGGCGGCGATTTGGATGCGACGGCGGGGCAGGTTATTCTGGAGCCGAATATCCGTCTGGGTAAATTGCGTCAGGATCAATTTGCCTACGAAGATCAACGCGTGCTGGATGTGGTGCTGATGGGGCACACCGAGATGTGGCAGGCGATGACCGAGCGCGATGCGATTTATGCGAATCTGGAGGCGACCGAAGAGGATTACATGCATGCCGCTGAACTGGAGTCGGTATTTGCTCAGTACGATGGTTATACGGCTGAAGCACGCGCGGGCGAGTTGCTGTTGGGCGTGGGTTTGCCGATTGAGTTTCATCAGGGTTTAATGAGTGCGGTTGCACCGGGTCTGAAAGTGCGGGTATTGTTGGCGCAGGCCTTGTTCTCCAACCCAGATGTGCTGCTACTGGACGAGCCGACCAATAACTTGGATATTGACACCATTCGTTGGCTCGAGGGCGTGCTCAATGATCGTGATTCGACCATGATCATCATTTCGCATGACCGACACTTTTTGAATGCGGTATGCACGCATATGGCCGATATGGATTACGGCACTTTGACCGTGTATGCGGGCAACTACGACGACTACTCGCTGGCCTCGGCAGAGGCGCGTGCGCGCCAGTTGGCGGCCAATAGCAAGGCCAAGGAACGCATTGCAGAGTTGCAAGAGTTCGTGGCGCGTTTCTCAGCGAATAAATCCAAAGCGTCTCAAGCCACCTCACGTCAGAAAATGATTCAAAAAATTAAGGCCGATACGGTGGAAGTGAAACCATCGTCACGTCAGAATCCATTCATCCGCTTTGAGCAAAACAAAGTGCTGCACCGTTTGGCACTGGAAGTTGAGCACGTCAGCAAAGCCTTTGATCGCCCGATCATCAGCAAATATTCCGCGATGGTCGAGGCGGGTGAGAAAATTGCCATCATTGGTGGCAATGGCGTGGGGAAAACCACGCTGCTGCGTATTTTGCAAGGCGATTTGGATGCGGACAGCGGTACAGTCAAATGGTCGGAAAACGCTGATATCGGCTACATGGCGCAGGACGTGGCCGAGCATTTCGATTCGAGCGAAAATCTGATGGAGTGGATGGGTAACTATCGCCAGCCGGGTGATGATGATCAAGTGATTCGTGGCGTACTCGGTAAATTGCTGTTCTCGGGTGAGGATGTGGTTAAACAGGTTAAGGTGCTCTCTGGCGGTGAAAAACACCGCATGAGTTTTGGCCGTTTGATTTTGGGGCGTCACAACGTACTGATGCTGGACGAACCGACCAACCATTTGGACATGGAGTCGATCGAGTCATTGCAGTTGGCTCTGGAAAAATACAGCGGAACCGTGTTCATTGTCTCGCATGATCGCCAATTCATTGATAACGTCGCCACACGCATCATCGAGGTCAAAGGCGATGGTCAACTGGTCGACTACAAAGGTGATTACGAAGAGTATTTAGATAGTCAGGGAATTGAAGGGTAATTGGCGTAAAATCAACAAAATCAGCCAAACAAGCAGGAGTCAAGGATGCCCGTATTACAACTGATTGCGCCGTCAAGCAGTCCGCAGGATCGTAATGCCATTGCGCGTGGCGTGGATTACTTTGTTCGTCACGGATGGCGTGTGACCGGTCAGGCGTGTGCCTTGCGGCAAATGCAACGTTTTGCCGGTACGGACGAGGAGCGCTTGAATGAGTTGAACGCGCTGAGCCGCTTTGCCAATCCGAGCGATGAGCTCAAAGCCAAACGCCCCGATTTGGTCATGGCGCTGCGCGGTGGTTACGGCTTGTCGCGCTTGCTGGATCATATTGATTTTGAAGGCATTGCAAAAGCCAAATTGTGTCTGATGGGGCACAGCGATTTTACGGCGTTTAATCTGGCCTATTACACGAAAACCGGCATGCCGTCGTACAACGGACCGATGCTCAGCTTTGATTTCGGGCCGGAAACACCATCGCCGTTCATGCTCAAGCATTTTTGGAATCTGATTGAAAAAGGCGAAGACATCATTTCAGTCAAAACCCCGCAGCCGAACGCATTCGAGACCAGCGGCATTCTCTGGGGCGGCAATATGACCATGATCAATCAATTGGTCGGAACACAGTATCTGCCGCAGATCGAAGGCGGGATTTTGTTTTTGGAAGACATTAACGAACATCCGTATCGCATTGAACGCAATTTATACCAACTGCGAGATGCAGGCATTTTGGAAAAGCAGTCAGCGATTTTACTGGGGCAGTTTAACGGCTATCAGCTCTATGATAGCGATAATGGCTACAACTTCGACGAGATGGTCGCGCACATGCGCTCATGCTGTCAGGTGCCGATTCTGACCGGTTTGCCGTTTGGTCATGTGCGCGATAAAGTGACCTTGCCGGTTGGTCAAATCGCGCAGCTGTCCGTGCATGCGGAAAAAGGTTATGAACTGCGTGTGAAAGCAATTCGTTGCGAATAAACTTGGAATGGGAATGCATGAAAAAAAGCAACCGGTGCGGTTGCTTTTTTGTTAGCGTAGATAATATGTGGTGCGCAGCATCTTGATTCGAGAAATGTAGTTCTGCGTTTCGTTAGGCATTTTGGTTAGGCGGTACTGGCTGTAGTTGCTATCATCGTCATCTTTGCTGTCTTGGTTTTTCTTGTTGCGCGGGTTGGGTTTGATGTATTGATCAACATTACCCAGCCCCCAGTTATACGCGGCCAAGGTCAGCTCTAAGTTTTTGTTGTAGCGTAGGTACAGTATATTCAGGTATTTGGCTGCGGCCTGAGCCGACTCCTGCGGATGATTGCGGTCATTTAAGCCCATATCCTGTGCGGTGGGCGGCATGAACTGAAATAGACCTTTGGCGCCACGATAGCTCTCGGCACTTGGGTTGCCGGCTGATTCTTGATGCATGACGGCAGACAGTAGACCTTTAGGGAGGTTGTACTGTTGTTCAAGCGACTCCAGCTGTAATTCATCACGCCACCGATACACGCGCAAGGCCACCGCGTCATCGCCAGAACGATAGCCCAGCTCGCGTAGGATTGGCCAGAGAATGAATAAGCCCAACACCACCAGCGTGGCCATGAGTAGCCACTGGATTTTTTTCGGCGGAGTGTTGGTTTGGATTCGGGGCATGACATTCGATGTGGTTGGTCGGCTTAAAAGCAAGGCGAAGTGGCAATTGTAACGAAAAACAATGTGCTGAGCGTGTGTTTGCTTGGTAAAAAGTCATCAAAATACGACAAAACCAGATAATCGGGATTTAAAACAGTTTAATCTCCTGAAAATTGCTCATTAATAGATAACGAAAAGCAGGTATAAAAAAGCCACCCGCAGGGAGGTAGCGGATGGCTTTAGGTACAAAAAAGTACCACCGACAAGCAAGTAACGTTAATTACTTGATTTTGGTTTCTTTATAAACAACGTGCTTACGTGCCACTGGATCATATTTTTTGATTTCCATTTTTTCTGGCATGTTGCGTTTGTTTTTATCGGTCGTGTAGAAATGACCGGTACCGGCAGTTGATTCGAGTTTGATTTTATCGCGCATGATCTTTCTCCTTAGATTTCACCGCGAGCACGCAGATCGGCCAATACGGCGTCGATGCCGTTTTTATCGATGGTGCGCAAAGCGGCGTTCGATACGCGCAGACGCACGTAGCGGTTTTCAGACTCTACCCAGAAACGGCGGCTTTGCAAGTTCGGCAAAAAGCGACGTTTGGTTTTATTGTTTGCATGAGAAACGTTGTTCCCAGTCATTGGGCGTTTACCCGTTACTTGACATACGCGTGCCATGAAAGTTCCTTTGATGCTTGTCAATATGACCTGATGGCGGTTAAATCGTTGTTTTGTGTCGCGTAGTCGAAACGACCGGTTTAGAAACAACGTGAACGATTCAAGTCAAAGTGATTCGGTTAAAAATTACTTAAAAATGGGTTCAGACACTTCGCCGATTGCTGTGGTAACGCGCTTGGTAGGGCGCTACGCTGGCTAAAGTGATTCCAGAACGCGCAATTATACGGGAATTTTGCTTTGAACACAAGCGTCTTGCTGGCCAGTGTTGCAAAATGTGTCTTTGTGCTCAAATAGTTGCGGCTTATGTATGGTTTATGCGGTGTTCATCGGTGGTTCAACGGCAATGAGGCCGTGTTCCGCCATGCTGTACGGTGGCTGGCCATCAGCGACGATGAAATGGTCCAGTACGTGCAATCCGAGTGGGCGCAATTGCGTCTGTAAGGCTTGCGTGGAGAGAATGTCGTCTGTGGATGGCTCTGCTGTGCCGTGCGGATGATTGTGTGCAAGGATGATGGCGTGCGCATTCAGGCTCAGCGCGCGCTGCGCGAGTATACGTGTGTGTAGATTCAGTGTGGTGAGCGTGCCTTCAGACAGGGTTTCGATGTGCATCAGGCGTAGAGACGGATCAAGAAACAGGGCAATGCATTGTTCGGCGGTCGCGTTACGCAAATGCAGTTGGATCAAGGTTTTGAGTGCGGACAGGTCGCTGATGACGGTGTGGCGGCTGGCACTGTCGGCCAGTGCGCGGCGGCTCATTTCGAATACGGCTTGTAGTTGAACGTATTTGGCCGAACCCATGCCTTTGATTTGGGACAACTCGTTCAATGGTGCGGAGAATAGCTGTGCCAATGTGCCAAAATGCGTGATCAGGTCATTCGCCAAATCAACCGCACTTTTGCCATGCACGCCAACCCGCAGGAAAATGGCGAGTAATTCGGCGTCGGTGAGTGCCTCGGCGCCATGCTGGAGCAGTTTTTCGCGCGGACGGTCATGTAGCGGCCAATCGGTGATGGACATCGTTTATAATCCTGCTGAATTTATGTCAAAATTTTTACGGGATTAAACACCAATGTCAGAGTTTAAGCAAGCCATCGAACCGCATTCTCATGTGACCTTGCATTATCGCTTGGCGGTTTTGGATACCAATGGGCAGGAAGTCAGCGATTTTTTAACGACGTTTAAGGGCAATCCGGCGACGGTCGCCATCGGTCAGGCGCAGCTCGCGCCGTTCATGGAGGATAAATTACTCGGTTTGCACGAGGGTGCGCACGAAATGTTTGACCTCACGGCGGATCAGGCATTTGGCGATTACAATTCGGAATTACGCCAAGTGGTCTCGCGTCAATTGCTGCTCGAGGGTAATCCGCAAGTGGATGGTTTTGGCGAAGGTGATTTTGTTGAGTTTGCCATGCCGAATGGCTATCGCATGAGTGGACAATTTATGGGTTGGAATGACGATAAAAGCGGCGCTGTGGTGGATTTTAACCATCCGCTGGCGGGTAAGCCGCTGCGTTTAGAACTCAAAGTAATCGGAGTGTTGTAATGTCAGATCATCAATCAAGCATGATGCAAGATGCATCCATCGTATTGGCGCAGCCACGCGGTTTTTGTGCCGGTGTGGATCGTGCGATTAGCATTGTTGAGCGAGCGCTGGAGCAGTTCGGTGCGCCGATCTATGTGCGTCATGAGATCGTACATAACAAATACGTTGTGGATGACTTAAAAAATAAAGGCGCGGTGTTCATTGAGGAGCTGAACGAAGCGCCGGACGGCAGTACCGTGATTTTTTCCGCACATGGCGTGTCGCTCGCGGTGCGTGCTGAGGCGCAACGCCGCGATCTGCATATTTTCGATGCGACCTGTCCGCTGGTGACTAAGGTACATGTTGAAGTCAAACGCATGCGTGAACGCGGTTTTGAAATCATCATGATTGGTCATAAAGGCCATCCGGAAGTCGAAGGCACGATGGGTCAGGTCGCCGATGGGATTTACTTGGTCGAAACCGAAGAGGACATCGCCAAACTGCAGGTGAAAACACCGGATCATCTGGCCTACGTTACCCAGACCACGCTGTCGGTGGACGATACCAAAGGCATTATTGCTGCACTCAAACAGCATTTCCCGCTGATCACCGAGCCGAAAAAAGCCGATATCTGCTACGCCACGCAAAACCGTCAGGATGCAGTGAAAGTACTCGCGCCGCAGGTGGACGTGGTGATTGTGGTCGGTAGTCCGAACAGCTCGAACTCAAATCGTTTGCGTGAGTTGGCCGAGAAAATGGGCGTGGCGGCATACATGGTGGACAACGCCAATGACGTGCAACCCGCATGGTTCGCCAAGGCGCATAAAATCGGCGTGACCGCCGGTGCATCTGCGCCGGAAGTGTTGGTCGAGTCGGTGCTGGATCGCATCAAGGAATTGGGCGCGGCTTCGGTCAGCGTGCTTGAAGGCGTCGAAGAATCCGTGCGCTTCCCGTTGCCAAAAGGCTTGAGCGGTTTGCAAAGCATCGAAGTGCGTGTTGAGTCGCTGTAGTCCGACTCATTCAAAAACGCGCTGATTTTCTATTTTGACGATGTTGACACTTAGCCGCCATCCTGCGCATAGTCCCGCTATTCCAATGGCGGTTGAGGCGAGCGTTGCTTTACAGTCCGACCATACGGTGGTTTTTATATTTCGTTGCCGTTATCAGCCGGATGATCAGCACTCCATCGGTATTGAGCTACCCGCACCCACCGCGCCAGCCGAGTGTGATCATCTGTGGCAGCATACCTGTTGCGAGGCGTTCGTCTCGGTGCCGGATGCGGATGATTACCTTGAGTTCAACTTTTCGCCCTCGGGCTGTTGGGCGGCGTATCGGTTCAGTGATTATCGGGTTCGGGATGAGGCTTTTCAGTGTGTATCCGCGCCGCAAATTGACTTCAAACACGACGAACATGCGTTTGAATTGACGGCCATCGTGCCATCTTCGGTCTTTTGGGCTCAGTGGCCAGATCATCAAATTTGGCAAAT
>CAYPYQ010000122.1:0-2784 GCA_964414735.1 uncultured Hydromonas sp. | reverse complement strand
TTTTTTGCTTTGTATGATGTGTTTTACCGAGTACAGGAGATCACGTCAGAATTATGGCACTGGAGAGCACCTCTTGCATGATCGCATCGTGGATGGTGATGTTACACGTGCCTTGAGCAATCACCACGTCGCTGCCGCGCTGGCATGTGGCGGCGGATAGTGCGTTGGTACTGGCAAACAGGTCTTTGCTAAACGCGAGAGTGTCTTGCTCACCACCGGCATGGTTGAAATCCATGACGTGCGTATTATTCGCGGCTTTATTCAATACAAAAATATCATTACCCAAACCGCCGTACAGTTGGTCATAGCCCGCTGAGGCATACAGCGCGTCGCGTCCCTCGGCGCCATACAGCGTATCGCAACCGCTGCTGCCTTTGAGAATGTCGTTGCCTTCGCCGCCGTGCAGCAGGCTGCCCGCGCTTACCGCCGTGAGGACGTCGTTGCCATCTTTGCCAAACACCACTTTGCCGCTAAGCGTGTCGGCGGCGTTGGTACCTTCGGTCGCGGATTGGTATGCGACATCGTGATTCCACCACGAGATGAGAAAGCGGTTGTCTTCGAGGCCGTTCGCAGTCACATCGTATGGTCGCGTCCAGCTCAGTAATTCGCTTGAAAACGAAATGTGTTCGACATTTTCCACGTGTTTCAAACCACTACCGTCGTGCGCATTGAAAAACAGCGTGCCATCCGACAAACGATACACATCCCAGTCGGATTTGCTGCCGTCCAAACGCAGCTCATCCGTACCCGCGCCGCCGTCAATACGATCTGCGCCCGCGCCGGTTTTGATCATATCATTGCCCGCACCGCCGTAGAGATAGTCGCCTGACAAGCCGCCTTGCAGCAGATCATCGTATTGCGAGCCGATGATGAATGCCGCACTGCCATAGTGATCGGACGTGGCGGCGGCTTTATCCTGCACCCAAGTGGTTGAGCGTAGCAGCGCACTCAGATTCGCCACGATGGTGGTGCTGTCACGCTCCATGAATTCATAAAACGGATTGGTGGCAATGCGCATCGTCGCATCACTGAGCAAACCATCTATGTGCGCGTACCACGCCACGGGGATGTTGACAATCGAAAACGGGGTCAAATCCCACAGCGGTGACGCGTACATATCGTCGAACAAGACAATATTGTCTCGGGTGGAGTCATACATGCTGTCGGGATTGACCAACCCGGGATCACCAGCGGCCACAGCGTCCTGCCAGGTTGCCTCATCACCTACAATTCGGTAGACCACATCGTTTTCGTAGCCATAATTCAGCACCACACCCGGATCGTCACAGACCAGCGGGGAGGCGCAGCCAACGTAATTGGCATTGGCAAAAAAGCCGCCAGCCAGCGAATCGCGGTACTCCGCCATCAGATTGGTCATGCCGCCGCCCAAGCTATAACCGGTGATAATGACATCCTCAGCCGTTAGACCGTGAGCCACCACAAAATCACGCACTGCCGCAAGCAGTGGCTCCATATTCGGGGCCAACTCACCTGTGTTCAACTGAAAATAATCGGGAATATCCACCAATGAATTTGTTCCGGTGAACGATACCGCCACACGAGTCAAATTACCCTGCGCATCGTATTCGCCCAGAATTTTTGCCTGCGGTCCGCTGAGCGTATCGCCGGTGATCGGGCTGGTGATAATGTAATGCCCCCATGAATCAACCGCGCTGGCAGGCAAGGACAAATCCGTCGGCGTCAGCTCGCGCCAGCCACTGGGCAGTGATAAATCCACTGTGCTGGCATACAGCCCGCTATTGAGCACCGCATCGCTGACCGATTGCAAAATATCATTGGTCGGCAAACCAAACACGCCCGAAACGCTGGAATACACGGCCAAGCGATACGCCGTGGTGAAAAGCTCGACCGACTCCTCGGACGAGTATGATTTGTAATCAAACATCCCCATAATTTTGTCTCCTGTTGAATACTTTTGTTATATCGCAGCGTAACTAAAACGAACGTTCGTCCCACTGCGTTCGGCGAGTGTAAAGCAAGTATTTTCAAAAAACAATCGACCCATAAAAAAACAGGCAACCCTCTATGTGGTCGCCTGCGTGTGTGCTTTTACCTATCAACGGGATGTCAATCATCATCCAAGGTGATTTCAATACCGCCCAAGTATTTCGCCAAAAAATTATAAATCAGAGTCAGTAAAAAAGAACCGATAAAAACCATCACCAAATTAATCGCCACCGCCGACCACAAAGTCTCCGCCGCCACTCCAGCAAACGCCTGTTTGAGGCTAAACCCCGAGGATACGGTGGTAAACAAAAAACCGATCAAAAACACAATCAGCGCAGCAACCGTGTACATCACGGTGAGCAAAATACTGCTGTGCAAAGGATTGATCCGAACGATATGGCGAGTGGACATGAACACCTCAAAAGAAGAATAAAAATGGGGTGAAAACGCTCGTCATTCAGCATCAACAACAGCTCTATGACATGACGATCATGTGTCATTATACCTGCGAGTAAGCAAATGTTTGCGAATGAATTTGGGGGTTTGCAACATGAAGGGTATAATGTGACTAAATTAACCAACACTCCTAGCACCATCCGAATACCGCATGGTGCAATGTGCATGTCATTTTTCTGGCTTAAACCAGCCCAATACTTCAGACCCAATACACATCATGCTCCATCACACCCGCACCCGCATCATTGACAGCTTTATCACGGCACTCCAAACCGTAGCGCCCGAAACACAAGCCACACCAACACTGGAACGCCCGAAACAGGCCGCACACGGCGATGCCGCGTGCAATATCGCCATGCA
>CAYPYQ010000121.1:0-1813 GCA_964414735.1 uncultured Hydromonas sp. | reverse complement strand
CATGCGATGCAACTCCAATTGTGCCATTTTACGACAAAATGGCACTGTTCGGCACAGCAAAACCACGCTTAAACCATTGGATACATACAAAAAATCCCCCAAACCACACCCCTCAGGTATAATCCGCGCGTTTGTTTAGGTGCTCCCTCCCTTGGGAATTCCACCGTTTACCAGACGAATGGCTGTCCACACGTGGGCATGACCGCCGGGATCGCGCTGCCCTCGCAGCCGCCGGACTTACTAAGGGATAAAACCATGACCCATCTGGGTAACAAAAACCAATTCACCATGGGGCAAACGCAATTGCCCGTCTCCGCCTATTTCGACGAAGCGTTATATCAGCGCGAACTTGAAACTCTGTTTAAAAATCGCCCGCAATACGTCGGTCACGAACTGATGGTGCCGTATGACGGCGACTATCAAGTTCTCGCCTCGGAGCACAATGGCCGCGCGCTGATCCGTGAAAAAGGTGAAGTTCGCCTGCTCTCCAACGTCTGCCGCCACCGCCAAGCCGTCATGCTCAAAGACCGAGGTAACGCACAAAACATCGTCTGCCCGCTGCACCGCTGGACCTACGATCGTAGCGGCACACTCATCGGCGCACCGCATTTCGCTGAAGACCCCTGCCTGAATCTCCACCAAACGCCGGTACAAAGCTGGAACGGCATGCTGTTCAAAGGCGGCAGCGAGTCGCAAGTCGCTCGTGATCTGGCCGGTATGGGTGTCGCCGACAAGCTCAATTTTGACAACTATGCGCTCGGTCGCATTGAGCAACACACCTGCCACTACAACTGGAAAACCTTCATCGAAGTCTATCTGGAGGACTACCACGTCGCGCCGTTCCACCCCGGATTGAGCGGCTTTGTCACCTGTGACGACCTCGCATGGCAATTCGGCGAACACTACAGCGTGCAAACTGTCGGCGTGTTTAACCAACTCGCCAAACCCGGCTCGCCCGCGTATCAAAAATGGCACGACGAAGTACTCCAATACCAAAATGGCGCACCTCCGGCGCAAGGCGCGATTTGGCTCACCTACTACCCGAACGTCATGGTTGAGTGGTACCCGAATACACTCATCGTCTCCACCCTGTATCCACAAGGATTGAACAAAACCCTGAACATCGTCGAATACTACTACCATGACGACATCGTTGCTTTTGAACCCGACTACATGGATGCACAACGCAACGCCTACATGGAAACCGTGATCGAGGACGACGAAATCGCCGAGCGCATGGATCAAGGGCGGCGCGCACTGTACGAGCGCGGTGACAACGAAATCGGCCCCTACCAAAGCCCGATGGAGGACGGCATGCAGCACTTCCACACGTGGTATCGGCGTATGATGGGGCTGTGAGTTCTATATCCCCATCCATCCTTAGGTGGTGGGGCGCATCAAAAATGGAGCTGCACCTACATAGTGCAACTCCACAGTTTGTCCTCAGCCTCGGCGTAGAATAAGCGGGTCTTCTAATCCGCTTATTTTGATAAAAAATGAATACCCCACATCACGCCAGCAGCATCGAAATTCTCAAAAGCATTGCTCTTGAAGCCGGCGCCATCGTGCGCAAAGGCTTTTTTGCCAGCAAAGAAATCACCCACAAAGGCACCGTCGATTTAGTCACCCAATACGATCTTGCCACCGAGCAATTCATCCTAGAAAAACTGCGCAGCGCCTTTCCCGAGCACAATTTGGTCGGCGAAGAAACCCACCGTGGCGACTACGGCGCGGCATTTGAAAAAGCCATCTACATCGACCCGATTGACGGTACTACCAACTTTGTCCACGGCGTGCCGCATGTCGCGATTTC
>CAYPYQ010000120.1:0-3169 GCA_964414735.1 uncultured Hydromonas sp. | reverse complement strand
TGAATTGATGGAAGGCAATGCGAAAATCATCAAGCTGATCGCACGTGACGAGGCATTGCATTTGACCGGCACGCAGCATATTTTGAACCTGATGCGCAATGGTCAGGACGATCCGGAAATGGTCGATGTGGCACGCGAATGCGAGCAAGAGTGCTTTGATCTGTTCAAACGCGCAGCCGAGCAGGAGAAAAACTGGGCGGAGTATTTGTTCAAAGACGGTTCGATGATCGGTCTGAATAAAGACATTCTCTCTCAGTACGTCGAATACGTGACGAATCTGCGCATGAGTGCGGTCGGCCTCACACCGGCGTTTGCCAAAGCAACGCAAAATCCGATTCCGTGGATCAATGCGTGGCTGTCCTCGGACAATGTTCAGGTCGCACCGCAGGAAGTGGAGGTCAGCTCCTATTTGGTCGGTCAGATCAATGCGGAAATCAATTCCAGCGACTTGAGCGACTTCGAACTGTAATTACTGTTACACTCAATGCAGGCGCATGGCTTAAGGCAAACTTGGGCATGCGCCTGAATTTTTTGTAATCATTTGATTTTTAACGATACTTCATGCGCATTACTACCCACGACCATTCGTTTGAACTGCTGGACGGCGAAACGCTGCTCGATGGCTTGGAGCGTACCGGTCATGAGGTCGAGTATCAATGTCGTGCGGGGTACTGCGGTAGCTGTCGCGTGAAATTGCTCTCCGGCTCGGTTGATTATGCCGAGTTGCCATTGGCCTTCATAGGACCGGACGAGGTTTTACCGTGCTGCTGCATGCTGAAATCGGATATCACGTTGGATGTGCGCCGTACTGTGGCGGTGCAGCAGGAGCAGGGCGATTTGTTTGAGCCGGATTTGTTTGGTTGAGTGTTTTTGTACTACTCTTGCTCTATAAAGTTTATCTAAATCGGTGAAAATCACCTATTTCGTGCTTGACACAAGTATTATTTTTAATAAAAAATAGCGAGAAAATGATAGATTCGATTTTGTATTTTGAGTCATTGAATGAAATGAATCCGTAGATTGGAATATATGTGAATGAGCACAATACTATTTCGAAAACTTGTCTTAATAAATAATATGAAGTGATCCCCGAGCATATAAATATTAAAAAAGTAGCTTGGTCTAAGGTTTTTAAAATTATTCTTTTGATTGAGAAACAAGTTTGATGTTTAATTACTAAAGGAGAGGTTATTTATGTGGAAAAATAAAATTAATCGTCAGATTGTTATTTGGACGACGCTCATTGGTGGCTTTATCAGTTCACTAGTGAAGTGGGGGTCTGAGGTAAATATGCCGCCTAGGGTTCCGGGTGAAATCTCTCCGCCGGGGGCTAACATTGATGCATGGCTCGGGTGGCTTGGCATCAATCAGCACTCATTGGATTATATTTATCAGGGTGGCAAGGTTTTAGGCGCTGTTACCTTGTATCACTGGTTATTCAGTTTTATCTTTGCCTTCGTCTATGTTGTTGGTTCAATCTATTGGCCTAAAATTCGACTTTGGTATGGCGCTTTATACGGTTTGGTTATCACCGTTGTTATGCATGGATTCCTTATTCCATTGTTTGGTTTTAGACATCCTATTTATAATAATGGGGTTACGGGTTGGCTATGGAATTTGAATGCTGCTGAACTTTGGAGTGAAATCCTCGGACATATTTACTGGGCTGTTTCAATCGAAATTTGTATGATCGCAGTCTTGGCTCATTTTGTTCGGCCAATTAAGGGAAATTGGTTTTATAAGTAGTTTTTTTAAGCAATATAATATACCTTGCCTTGCTGCCGCACGCTGAAATCGGATATCACGTTGGATGTACGCCGTACCGTGGCGATACAGCAGGAGCAGGGCGATTTGTTTGAGCCGGATTTATTTGATTGAGAGGGCTCAGATTTTGGCCTGCCGTGCTTTTTCCAACAGAAAATCAATGAACACCTGTACACGCCGTGCGCGTTGGCTATTTTGTAAATAATACAAATGCGCCGGCGGGTAGGTGCGCCAGTAGTCTTGCAGGATGGGGATTAACAGCTTGCTATCGGGCATCAAATCCAACTCCGCTTCAAATATTCGCCCGATGCCCAATCCGCGTCGTGTGGCGTCCGTCATTACCTCAATGTCATTAACCACCACGCCCGCAGGCATGTGGATGGTCAGCTCATGTCCCTGGTCTCTCAAGGTCAAAGGTAAAATGCGGCGGGCGGTGACAAAGCGATAGCCAATCAAACGGTGCTGCGCTAATTCCTGCGGACTTTGCGGCAGTCCATAGCGTTCCACATACGCCGGTGACACATATAAACCCTCGCGCAGTGGCGGGGTGAGCTGTCGGGCGACCATTCCTTCCTGAACCATATCACCCAGCCGTATACCCAGATCAAAGCCTTCGGCCAAAATATCCACCGTACCGTCATTGATGGAGATTTCCAGTTCGATGTCCGGGTAACGTTCGCAAAACTCCGCATACACCGGCTGCACAATCTGATGAAACGTCAACCGTGCCAACGTAATACGCACACTGCCGCTGGGCTGCTTGCTCAAATCGCGTACGCGCTCCAATGCCTGTTGTAACGATTGCACACCCTGTTGCGTATCGCTACGCAAAATCTCACCCGCTTCGGTCAGCTCAATGCGGCGGGTGGTGCGGCGAAACAGCGGCACGCCGATGTGTTCTTCCAATAGCTTCAACGACTTGCTCACCGCAGGTACACTCAGTTCCAATCGCCGTGCTGCCGCTGAAATACTGCCTTCCGCTGCGATGGTGTGAAAAATCATCAGTTGTCCGTACACCGCGCCATTGATGAGATTGGGATTCATTGTTAACCTTTAGTTAAAAATTATTAAACTAATATTAGACTAATTTTAAATATAAAGCCAGACTACAATGCGAGCCATGCAATCAAAAGGATTGCCAAACAGAATCAAAGGAGAAACTCATGAACCCAAATCTGAGCAATAAAGTAGTTGTCATCACCGGCGCATCCAGCGGTCTGGGCGAAGCCACCGCGCGTCATTTGGCTGCACAGGGCGCGAAGGTCGTGTTGGGCGCACGCCGTGCCGAACGTTTACAGCAGTTGGTGAATGATATTCAATCTGCTGGTGGGCAGGCACTGGCCGTTGCCACCGATGTGAGCCGACGCGATGACGTGGCGCATTTGGTGCAGCAAGCGATTGCCCA
>CAYPYQ010000119.1:0-1451 GCA_964414735.1 uncultured Hydromonas sp. | reverse complement strand
AATGGTACAGCCGTGCAGGGTGACGCTGTGGCCAATGGTGACGTTTTTACCAATGGTCAGAGGTGCGCCGACGTCGGTATGCAGCACGCTGTTTTCCTGAATATTGCTGTTTTCGCCCACGGTGATGGGCTCGTTATCGCCGCGCAGCACGGCACCGAACCAGATATTTGCGCTGGCGTGCAGTATGACTTGGCCGATCAGCACAGCCGTTGGCGCGACGTAGGTGCGCTCGGCCAGCTTGGGACTGTGTTGATCTAAACGGTAAATCGGCATTGTTGATTGCTCCATTGATTCAATGCGGTGCCAACGGTTGGCGGCGCACGCATCCGACTGCATTTAGTCGGTATTGGATCAATTAAAGGGTTTAAAATGATACATTTTAACCGACTTATCCTCAGCTGGCTACTGTGTGTGAAATGTGCTTTTAGTATGAATTCAAAGGCTTGGATGTGTTGAGTCGAGATCTGGTGTGTTTTTAGGTGATGAATACCCCCATTTTTTCTTCTCCCGAAGCGTTTCCTGCTCAGGATTTGTATCATTTTGAGCAATGGTTGATGTTTGATGAGCCACCGCCAGAGCGGGTGGTGACGCTGCTCGCGTCGCTTGTACAGCCGAATGCGTATGAGTTGCGTGCGGTTGCACTGGCGGTTTTGCACTTGCGTGAGCCGGATGAAAAGCTTACGGCGATGCGTGCCTTGTACCATATGGGGCAAGACGGTTTGTTGTCTTTGGACTCAGCGCGGGATTGGCAAGAAAATGAAATACTGCAACATGAATGTCCAGGGCGACCGGCTCGTCCAGAGCTGATTCCTGCCACACAAACCCTACGCCGCAGTATGAACAGTACCGAAGGCCGTGCGATCATGGTACATGCGTTAGCACACATTGAGTTTAATGCAATCAATCTGGCCTTGGATGCGATGGTACGGTTTGCTGGTTTGTCGGATGATTATTATTGGGATTGGTGGCGTGTCGCGGCAGAGGAGGCGTATCATTTTTCGCTGATTCGTCGGCATTTACGTACTTTAGGTGCCGAGTATGGTGATTTTCCCGCACACGATGGTCTATGGGATATGGCAGAGCGTACACGGCATTCATTCGCCGATCGCATGGCGATGGTGCCGCGGACTTTAGAGGCGCGAGGTTTGGACGCCTGTCCGATCATGCAGGAGAAATTCCATCAGGCGGGGGATGAGCAGGCTGCGCGGATTTTGGACATCATTTTGCGGGATGAGATCGGTCATGTGGCTTTAGGGCATCGCTGGTTTATATACGCTTGCGAACAAAATCAGGCCGAGCCGATTTATACTTATCGGCATTTGGCTGAACAGTATCGTGCGCCACGCGTGCGTCCGCCGTTTAACTGGGTGGCGCGCCGCGCCGCTGGTTTTTTTGAAGAAGAGTTATCTGCATGGCAGAACGAAACATGAATCACACGACCGTCGTTGAGG
>CAYPYQ010000118.1:0-4881 GCA_964414735.1 uncultured Hydromonas sp. | reverse complement strand
GCCGAGCGTGACTTGACCGTCGCCGCCGATGGCAACCAGATTGCCGCGACGCACCGAGACGATGGTGGTTCCGTGATATTGTTCCATGAGGACCTCTGCGTTGATCGCGAACGGGAAGGTGTTCGCGGGAATATGGGTTATCTCGGGGCGGTTTTTAAAAAAACAAGGGCGCCCCAAGGCGCCCTGTTTGTGCAGCACAATCCGTGTAGCGGCGCATCAATCACCGTACATTTTTTGGATTTTTTCGCGCCGCTGTTGCGCTTCAAGCGACAAGGTCGCCGTCGGGCGCGCCAACAAGCGACCCAAACCAATCGGCTCGCCGGTCTCTTCGCACCAGCCGTAGTCGCCTGATTCCACGCGTTCGAGCGCCTGACCTACTTTTTTCAACAATTTGCGTTCGCGATCGCGGGTACGCAGCTCGAGCGCGTGCTCCTCTTCGATCGTCGCACGATCAGCAGGGTCAGGGATCACTTCGTTATCACGCAGGTGTTCCGTGGTTTCGTCCGCATTGCTCAGAATCTCTTCTTGCATTTCCAACAAACGTTCTTTGAAAAACGCCAATTGCGCGTCATTCATATAATCTTTCGCCGGCATTTTGAGCAATTGCGCCTCAGTCAAGCCGCCTTTTTTTGCTACCATCTTGCTGTTCTCCTACTCACCTAATTAAATCCCACATTGCAGTAAATCGGCCCGCAAAGCCGCCGCATCTAAATGGCTACCCAACAACCAAAACTGACTCTCTGGCACTTCTTGTGCCGATACGCCGTTGGCCACATCCACCGTCCATAGGTGATAGACACTGTTGATTACTATGGGTGCGTGGGCATCCTGAACTCGAATCACGGCGCACATACGAACCCATTGATGGCTGTATTTTTGTCGCCATTGACCCAACAATGTCATGACTTTTGCGAATGCCATTACACTTGAAGTGGAGAAATATACCACTTTATTGGCATTCCATGCACTTAAATCGTCGCTTTTGAGTGCAATTTGCGATAACGCGGCCGATGAGTGGTAGGCATTGAGCGCTTGCAGCAAAACATCCAAGCTCACTTGCGTATCGTGTATCCACTGCGCCAATGGGTTAAACGCACGCATGTGAACCAAGTAATCCGCTGGCGTTAATGCTGTCCCATAGGTAATGACTCGATCAATTGCCAACCAACGCAAGGCATCTGGCCGCTGTAATACCTGCGCCCAGCCATCTTTGCCCTGTAGCAGTCCTGTCGTGTGATCCAATCGCGCGCCTATTATATTCTGATTAAGCAACATCCATTGTGACCAAACCGCTGGCGTGGTGCGATTCGGCAGCATCACGGCGATATGTCGTGTGCCTTGCGCATGCACTTGTGCCACCGCTTGTTTCATCGCATTTAACCACGCGTCATCCGGCCATGGCGCGGCTTTAATCACGCTACAGACCAAACCAGACAGAGCGTAGGCACTGTCCGGATGCGCCAGCACCAACACCTCATGATCCACATGCGCTTGCGCCAAAGTGCGCGCCCACTGTGGCACCTGAGTCGTGGCATTGGCATCCGGCTGCATGTCAAACCACAGTGACACGGCGATGTCCGCAGTTGACTCTGCGGCAGATGAAATCGAATGGGATAAGAATTCGGGCACGCGTTACCTCTGCTGTTGGTTTTTATTAAAAGTAGATCAAGCGTTTTATGAATTATCGTACAGCCATTGTCGTTCGATGATTCTGCGAATGACATGCAGGCGCCGATGGAAAAAGTGATCCGCACCCGCAACCACCACCACTGGCAAATCCTGTGGCTCAGCCCAACGCAATACATCATTCAGCGTGATGGTTTCGTCCTGTTCGCCATGAATCACAATGGAATCCTGCGGCACAGACTCCACCGGCCACTTGCCCGCAGCCGTACCGACAAACACCATGCGTGCGACTTTTTGTCCCTGCTCTTCCAAGCGCAGCGCTACACGCGACTGCACCAGTGTGCCGAATGAAAATCCGGCCAATACCACCGCGCCATGCTGGTTGAACTGCTGTCGCGCCCATTCGATCACGGTCAGTGTGTCATCGGTTTCACCATTGCCCGCATCGTGTTTGCCCGCGCTTTGCCCCACGCCGCGAAAGTTAAAACGCACCGTGATATAGCCCAGTCCGCTGAAGGTTTTTGCCAACGTCTGCGCGACCTTATTGTCCATCGTACCGCCATACAGCGGATGAGGATGCGCAACAATGGCCAAACCGCACGCAGCCGGCTGCGTTTCGCCCAGCTGCGGCATATCCACCTGTACCTCAATCGCGCCGACGTTACCCGCGATCAAAAAATGCTCGGCTTTATTGTTCAATACCATACTCATTCCGTATCATCGACCAGCAGACGCTTGACCACACGGTCATTTTGCAAATGCTCGGTCAGAATTTCGTCCAAATCGCTGCGATCTACGTATTGATACCACACGTTATCAGGATAGACCACACACACCGGCCCGCTGGCACAGCGATCCAAGCAGCCCGCTTTATTCACACGCACTTTTCCCTGACCCAACAGCCCCATGCCGTGCGCACGCCCTTTGATGTAATCCACCGCATCCAGTGCGCCGTGACGCGCGCAATCGCCGCGCTCATCATCCGGCGCGCGCTCGTTCGTGCAGAAAAAAATATGATGTTTGTAATACCCTTGTTTGGGTTGATTGCTATCAGACATCTCGTCACCCTTCATCAAAACCATAGTTATCCAAACCAATTAAACCGATTTAAACCCTGACCGATGCGCTTGTTTTATAATCGGATATCCGAATCATAACGCACTCAAAACAACACAGCACAACCATGTTCTACGCACCGCTCGAATTGCCCCGACTCAAACACTGGTGGAGCCACCACAGCACGGCACGCAGCGCGCTGTCGATCAAATACGTGCCTGAGTGCGACTCGACCAATGCACAATTATACCGAAGCCCCAGCCAACATCATACCCTGCTGGTGGCGGAAACCCAAACCCACGGACGCGGGCAGTTTGAGCGCGTCTGGCGCAGTCAATCCGGTGACCTGATATTCTCGCTCGGCTTGCGCCTACCACTGGATAAAATCCCCGCACTGTCCATTCGCGTCGGCCTTGCGCTGGCGCACGTATTGAGCCAATCCGGCTGCCGCGTACAACTCAAATGGCCGAACGACGTCATCGGTAATACCGGCACGCACAGAGGCAAACTCGCCGGCATCTTGGTACAAACCAACCCAAGCGAGCACAGCACCATGCGCTGGGTGGTGATCGGCGTCGGGCTGAACGTCGCCTCGCGCCAACACGAACGACTGAACGATATCGCACCCTCCGCATTTCCACCCATCGGCCTCGCTCAACTCGATCCGACATGGTTGCCGCAGCAAACCGCCGCAGGCGCGCGTGAAACACTGCTGATGCGGCTGGTTGATGCGATTTTGCTACACATCGAATCGGCACACGCCCTACCCGACCCGCAACTGGCGCAGTACTGGAATCCTTACGATGTGTGGCAACAGCAAACCGTACAATGGACTGACAACGGCACGATCGCTGAATCAACGGACAATCGCTACGGTGCTGCACAGGGCGTTGACGCATGGGGCGCCTACCGCATTCGATCACACAGTGGCGAAATCATCACGCTCAACAGCGGACAAATGCGCGCCTATCATCCCATTTTCGAGCAATCATGAGCACACCGACTTTACTTCTCATCGACGTGGGCAACAGTCGCATCAAATACTGGTTCCATCATACCGAACGCCATCCGCTCATGGCGGACAGCCAAGCGTCAGCCGTTGCTCATTCCGGCTGTTTGCCGACGGACGAATTGCGCACGCAGTGGCACCATGACGCGCAGACCTACGGCGCGCCGGTCGAAATCCGCATCAGCCATGTGGCGTCAACGGATTTATACGAACAGCTCGTCGCACTGTGCGCACAACTTTGGCCCAACGCTTCCATACGCCGCATTCGCACGCGCGCACAGCATCCGCGTCTGACGCTGGGCTACGATGAGCAACAAATGGGCAGTGATCGCTACGCGCAGATTTTAGGCGCTCAAAACATCAGTCATGACCGCGACCACGTGGTCATCAGCGCGGGGACAGCGCTCACCATCGACAGTGTTTTGACCGGAGGTCAGCACATCGGTGGCGTCATCAGCGCGGGATTAAAACTCATGCGTACCGCACTGCATCAGTACACCGCACAGTTGCCCTTAGACGGTGGCGACATATCGTTCGACCACGCACCACAGCAAACGCGCGACGCGCTCGCTAGCGGTGTGATGCTCTCCGCCGTAGGCGCGGTAAGCGTGTTTGTACAAAAATTTCAGGTGCAACATGTATCCGACATGCCGCAATTATTATTCTGCGGCGGTGATGCGGTGGCGCTGATGCACTATTGTCAGCACATGCCGGCCTTGGCGGCGTTACCGATGCGACATACGCCTGCGTTGTGCCTGCTGGGATTGTTGGAAATGCTGGAAATGTCCAAGCATTAAAAAAGCCGCGATTCTGATCGTCGCGGCTTTTTTACCCAAGAGGATTTACTTCACTTTATCGGCCAAAAATACCATGGCGGTAGCCAGCGCATTATTCGCCGCATGCATCACGATCGGCGTAAACAGCGACTGCGTGCGCATCCGCGCCAGACCCAGCACCATGCCGAGCACGAAAATCTGTGCCAACTCGTACACATTGTATTGTCCGTGCAGCACGGTAAACAACAAACTGCTCAACAGCACGGCCGGCAATGCACCAACACTGCGCTCAAAACCGCCGTAGACAAAACCGCGAAACACCATTTCCTCAAAAATCGGCGCGATCACGGCAACGCTCAACACCATCCAAATCGGTGAGCGCGTCAGCACCAGCTCATCCATAAAACCCGACTC
>CAYPYQ010000117.1:0-4673 GCA_964414735.1 uncultured Hydromonas sp. | reverse complement strand
GCCAACAGGAACGGGACAATCCATGAGGAGCGGCGGGTATGTGTTGCGCAGTGCATGTGGAATACGGGGTAGCTCACGTTCAACCTTTTTAATTATTGATTCAAGCATTTCATGTTCATGAATGGATAAAGCAATCAAGCGCGTTAATTTACATCATTCAGATGTCAATCGGGACATATTATCCCTGATTTAACACGAATTTCGTGAAAATGATGAAAAGAGGCTATAATGCCAACCTGCATTTTTCGTAATGTGGGACTTCTGTCAAAAATCTCGCCCAAGCACGCCAATACGGATCTGGTTGACGCGTGTTTCGCGCGGATTCGGGTGCCCAATGTAACAAATAAATAAGGCTAAATCATGGCAACAAAAATCGCGATCTATCCCGGTACTTTTGACCCGCTCACGCGCGGACATGAGGATCTGATTCGCCGAGGTGCGAAAATTTTCGATCAGCTCATTGTTGGAGTCGCCGATTCGCGCAACAAAAAGCCATTTTTTACGCTGGATGAGCGCATCGAAATGGCGCGTGAAGTGTTGAGCCACTATCCCAACGTGACGGTCAAGGGTTTTTCCGGACTGCTCAAAGATTTTGTACGTGAAAATCAGGGGAATGTGATTTTACGCGGCCTGCGCGCGGTATCGGATTTTGAGTATGAATTTCAAATGGCGGGGATGAATCGCTACTTGCTGCCGGACGTGGAAACCATGTTCATGACGCCATCGGATCAATACCAATTCATCTCCGGCACCATCGTGCGCGAAATCGCTCATCTGGGTGGTGATGTGAGCAAATTCGTGTTCCCAAGTGTTGAAGCGGCGGTTAAACGTAAATTTGCGCAGAATCAATAAGTTAAAGTATAATATTTCGGTTATTTTATTGAAAACTGAAATTCACGGAAGTACTTATCATGGCGTTAAAAATTACCGAAGATTGCATCAACTGCGACGTATGTGAACCCGAATGCCCCAATGATGCGATCAGCATGGGTCCGGAAATTTATGTGATTAACCAAGATTGGTGCACCGAGTGTGTTGGTCACTACGATGAGCCGCAGTGTCAAATCGTTTGTCCGGTGGACTGCATTCCGCACGATCCGGATCATGTTGAAAACAAAGACCAATTGATGGCCAAATATGAAAGCCTCAAACAAGCCGGTCATTACAAATAAAACGTTAACGCGGGCGCGTGTATCCGTTGCATCGACGCATCACTCTGAAGGAAAGTAGATGAAAGGCTCACTGTGGTGGGTCTTTTTGCGTTATGCGGTATAGTATTGCAACAAAATGAAACATAACCATCCTAAAATGAATCTACTCGTGGTTAAAAGCAACAATAGAACTGAACAACAACAATAAACTGACTAACTGAGAACTTTTTTATGAGCTCATTTCATCCGCTCACCGTACTGGAAGGTCTGCCCGAGCCGTTAGGGCTGAGCGTGACCAATGGTCATATCAACATTGCGGTGCTTGCGCCCGCAGCTACCTCCATGACCTGGTGTGTCTTTGACACGCTGCACGTTGAAGTGGCGCGCGTGACGCTGCCCAAGCAAACCGATGGGGTTTGGCACGGCGCGGTGGTGGCGCAGGAGTTGGCCGTGCTGTCGCATGTAGATCTAAATGCGGTTCAATATGGCCTGCGTGCGGATGGTGAATACAAGCCGGAGCATGGACTGTTTTTCGATCCGAATAAACTGTTGCTCGATCCGTATGCCAAACGCATTTCCGCACCGTTTCAATTCACCCCTGCGTTGAGTTCGCCGCGCTCGGTGAGCGTAGACACGGCGCCGTTGGTACCTAAAGCGATTTTTAACGTGGAAGCGGCGAGGCGTCCACCTACCTGGTTGGCTGAGTTGGACACCACCATCGGACGCGGTGAGCCGAAATTCATTTACGAAGTTTCGGTCAAGGCTTTGACGCAACTGCATCCCGATGTGCCGGAGGCGGTGCGTGGTACGATCGCGGCGCTGCGTGAGCCGTGTGTGTTAGCACATTTCAAGCAAGTGGGCGTGGATGCAGTCGAACTGATGCCGATCGCCGCGTGGATGGACGAACGTCATTTGCCACCGCTCGGTCTGCGCAATGCGTGGGGCTACAATCCGGTGGGCATGATGGTGCTGGATCCGCGCCTGTGTCCAGGGGGTGAAGAGGAGTTGCGCGATACGGTACGTGTGCTGCATGAAAACGGCATTCGCGTGATTTTGGACGTGGTGTTCAACCATACCGCCGAGAGTGACGAGCATGGCCCGACGGTGTCCTTGCGTGGTTTGGGTGAGCATTATTATTACCGCCGTTATTGGGACGAAGAGCTACACCAAGAGCGTTTGAGTAACGATGCCGGTTGTGGCAATACGCTCGATTGCGCCCAAGCGGGCGTGCAGCGCCTGTGTCTAGATGCATTGCGCTACTGGGTGACAGAGTTCGGCATCGCGGGCTTTCGTTTTGATCTGGCGCCGGTGCTGGGGCGTGACGCGAATGGTTTTCGTGCGGATGCGGCTTTGTTGCAAGCCATTGAAACCGATCCGGTGCTCGCGCATACTTGGCTGATTGCCGAGCCGTGGGACATCGGTTACGGCGGTTATCAGCTGGGGCGTTTTAGCCGTGAGTGGCTGGAGTGGAATGATCGTTATCGTGATGCGGTGCGGCGCTTTTGGCGCGGCGATCGGGGTGTATTGGGCGAATTTGCCACGCGCGTGACTGGCTCGAGTGACTTGTTTGCGCACAACAGCGCACAGACCGACAGCGTGAATTTCATCGCGGCGCATGATGGCATGACACTGCGCGACATCACCAGCTACGAGCACAAACACAATCTCTTTAACGGTGAAAATAATCGTGACGGACACGGCGAAAATCTGAGCTGGAATCACGGTGTGGAGGGTGCGGCGGACGAGGCGATTGAACAACTGCGCCGACGTGATGTGGCGGCGCTGCTGGCGACGTTACTGCTCTCACGCGGGACGCCGATGTTGATGGCCGGGGATGATTTTGGTCGCACGCAGCAGGGTAATAACAATGCGTACTCGCAGGATAATGCGATCACGTGGCTGGATTGGCAGCGTGCGGATCAGGAGTTGAGTCGTTTCGTCGGCGGTTTGGCGCAGTTGCGCGCACAGTTGCCGGCCTTGCATCATTTGACTTGGCTGACAGGTACAAACGTGTCGCATCCCGATCGAACGAATGCGCGTTGGTGGACCGAGTTGGCCGAACCGATGCAGGAAGGGCACTGGCACGATGTGCAACGCCAACACATTGGTTTGAAATTGTTTGCGCCATTAACAACCGACACGTCACTGACAGGACGAATATTATTGTGGTTTAATGCACAAGCGTTACCATTGAATTTGCGGCTGCCTCCGGCGCAATTGGGCTGCTATTGGCAAAAATGCGTAGACTCCAGTCATTTGTACGTATCGTTGACGGCAGACATGACGCTGGCAGAGAAGGAGCTGTCGGTGACTATTCCTGAACGCAGTGTCGTGGCGTGGTTGGAGTGTCGCGATCCGGCGTTTGAATGATGGGTTATAACCGTAATAACCGAAACAAAAGGTGAGTGAATGAATGGCTCGAATGGTTATGCTTTGACACGACCGCAGCGCTGGGGTTTTTGGATGACCTGCGTGTGGTTCGGTGTGTATTTGGTGGCAACGCAGGCGGTGCTGACTTTAGCGGTGCTACTGGGCTATGCGCACTGGATGAAATTGCCGATGAATATCAATGGCGCACGTGAACTGATGGGTAGCACCGAGCATATGATTTTGGTGGCGATGGCGGTGAATTTGTTGAGTTTGCCGTTGATCGTTTTGATGGTGAAAAGCAAACGTGGCAGCATCTGGCGTGACTACATGGCGTGGCGTGGTGTGGGTTTTGGCCGCGTGGTGCTATGGGTGATCATTTGCTTACTGTCGGTGTTTGGCATGGGGATTTTGCATCATGCGCTGGGCTGGACCGAGTCGGGTTTTATGGATGAGCTGGTGCTGACGCGCTCACCGATTTGGATGGTGTTGAGCGTTGCCGTGATCGCGCCGATTTTTGAGGAAATGGTGTTTCGCGGTTTTGTCTACGGCGGTTTTGAGCGCAGTGTTGGTGCGTTGCCGGCCGTGCTGTTGAGCAGTTTGTTGTTTACCGTGCTGCATGGACAATACAATGTGTACGAGTTGGCACAGATTTTTGTGCTCGGCATGGTGCTGGGGCTGGCGCGGATGCGCACGCAGTCGCTGTTTACGCCGATCGTGATGCATGCGGCGAATAATGCGCTGGCTACCGCCATGGTATTTTTGGCCGATAAAGTGAAGTAAATCCTCTTGGGTAAAAAAAGCCGCGACGATCAGAATCGCGGCTTTTTTAATGCTCGGACATTTCCAGCAGTCCGAGCAGACATAGTGCGGGCGCGTGACGCATCGGTAACGCTGTCAGTGCGGGCGTTTGCTGACAATAGTGCATGAGTTGTTCTGCATCGCCGCCGCAGAATAATAATTGGGGTTCATGGCTGCGCTGCTGTGCATTCAAACATTGTACAAATACACTCACGGCGCCTACGGCGGAGAGCATCACACCGCTGGCGAGCGCGTCGCGCGTTTGCTGTGGTGCGTGGTCGAACGATATGTCGCCACCGTCTAAGGGCAACTGTGCGGTGTACTGATGCAGCGCGGTACGCATGAGTTTTAATC
>CAYPYQ010000116.1:0-4676 GCA_964414735.1 uncultured Hydromonas sp. | reverse complement strand
TTCGGCGAACTGGGTGCAAAAGTCACCGTGCGCCGCAATGACGAAATCACCCTCGCCGACATCGAATCCGCGCAGCCTACACACCTGTGCCTCTCGCCCGGTCCCTGCACACCGACCGAAGCGGGGATTTGCCTGAGCGCACTCGATCATTTCAAAGGCAAACTACCGATTCTCGGCGTGTGTCTCGGTCATCAATCCATCGGTCAAGCTTTCGGCGGCAACATCGTTCGCGCCCGCGCGCCGATGCACGGCAAAGTTGATACGCTGCACCACACCGGTACCGGCGTATTTGCCAAACTACCGAATCCATTTAACGTCACGCGCTACCACTCACTGGTGATCGAGCGTGAAACGCTGCCGGCGTGTTTGGACATCACCGCATGGGCTGGCGGCGACGTGCAAAGCGGCGAAATCATGGGCGTGCGCCACAAAACGCTGAACATCGAAGGCGTGCAATTCCACCCAGAATCCATCATGAGCGAGCACGGCCATGCGCTGCTGCAAAATTTCCTGAACCAAACCCACGGTTAATCGAGCGTTGAAAACATTATGAATACCCACCAAATCATCGAAACTCTTTTGTCCGGCAAAGACCTTCCCGCGCCCATCATGCGCGATTTTGTCACGCAGATGATGAGCGGCAGTGCATCGCCCGTCTCTGCCGCCGCGACCCTCATCGCACTGCGCTCCAAAGGCGAAGCCATAGCCGAGCTGGTCGCCGCCGCCGAAGTGATGCGCGATTTTTCCAATAAAGTACATATGTCAGCCGACATGCACCTGCTCGATATCGTCGGTACGGGCGGCGACGGCACATCAACGTTCAATATTTCCACCACCTGCTTATTCGTCATCGCCGCCGCCGGTGGTCGCGTGGCGAAACACGGCAACCGCAGCGTGTCGAGTAAATCCGGCTCCGCCGATGCGATCGAAGCACTCGGCGGCAATCTGAACCTGACTTCTGAGCAAGTCGCACAATGCATCGAGCAAACCGGTATCGGCTTTATGTTCGCGCCGAACCACCATCCGGCGATGCGCCACATCAGCCCGATACGCCGCGAGCTGGGCGTGCGTACGCTATTTAACATGATCGGGCCGCTGTCCAATCCGGCCAACGCACCATACACGCTCATGGGCGTGTACAGCCGCGCGCTGCTGCCGGTGATGGCCAATGCGATGAAACAGCTCGGCGCAAAACGTGTGCTGGTCGTGCACTCAGACGACGGCATGGACGAAGTGTCCGTATTCAGTCCGACGCATGTGTGCGAACTGAATAACGGCGAAATCCGCGAATACACCCTCACCCCAGAAACCTTCGGTTTGCAGCACGACAATCTCGATGCCATTCGCGTGAATAACCCCGAAGAATCCATCCAAATGCTGAAAAATGCACTGGGCAACCACGCCGGCGCGGCACGCGACATGGTACTGATGAATGCAGGCGTGGCGCTGTACACGCTTGGTGTGGTGAATGACATTGCCGCCGGTATCGAAAAAGCGCGTGAAGTCATCGCCTCCGGCGCTGCTTTGCGTAAAATGAACGAGTACGTCGAATGCACCCAACAATTCAAAACCGAGGACAGCCCCGCATGAGTGACATCCTGAATAAAATCATCGCCACCAAGCATGAAGAAATCGCCCTCGCCCGTACGCAAATCAGTGACGAGCGCATGACCGAGCTGGCACAAGCGGCGGTAAAAAATAATCCCGCGCGTGATTTCGTCGGTGCGATTCGCTCACGCGTTGCCGCGCGACAATCCGCCGTGATTGCCGAAATCAAAAAAGCCTCGCCGAGCAAAGGCGTGCTGCGTGACGAATTTTTACCCGCGCAGATCGCCCGCGAATACGAAGCCGCCGGCGCCGCGTGCTTGTCGGTATTGACCGACGAGCAGTATTTCCAAGGACATGCTGATTATCTCAAAGCAGCACGCGCCGCCTGCGCGCTGCCCGTGCTGCGTAAAGACTTCATGGTCGATAATTACCAAGTCAACCAAGCACGCGCATGGGGTGCAGACGCGATTTTACTGATCGCCGCCGCTTTGGATGTGGCTCAGATGCAAGCATTGGAACAGCAAGCACATGAATTGGGCATGGCAGTTTTAGTCGAAGTCCACAATGCCGAAGAGCTACACGCCGCGCTGCAATTGCAAACCCCGCTGCTCGGCATTAACAATCGTAATTTGCGCACGTTTGAGGTGTCGCTACAAAACACCTACGAGCTGCTCGCCGATATTCCGCAGGATAAAATCGTCGTCACCGAATCCGGCATCGCCACACGCGAGGACGTGACGCAAATGCACGCACATGAGGTGTATGCGTTTTTAGTTGGTGAAGCGTTCATGCGTCAGCCACACGCGGGCGATGCACTGAAACAGTTATTCTTTTAAATCAAGGGCGCAATCATGCGTCCTACAAATAGACATGAACACCAAACCCGCCATCGAACACGAAATCGCGCTGAGTCTCGGTGACAACTGCGCTAACGAAGCTTTTGCGTGGCTAAGCCAACTACCACACTGCACCTACCAGCGCACCACGCAGCTACTTAATGTCTATTTCGACACACCCGCACAAGATTTGCTCAAGGTCAAAGCCGCGCTGCGCCTGCGCTTTGACACCGAAGCACAATGCTGGATACAAACGCTGAAAACTGCCGGACGCAGCGAGCAAGGATTCTCGGCTCGCCACGAATGGGAGATCAAACTGCCGCTGGCGAATGCCGATGCGAGCGTCACGCCCGATTGGCGTTTTGACCTGTTTGCCGCCGATGCGCAAGCGTATTTGCACGAGATTGCCGAGGCGCTACACCCCGTTTTTCATACCGATTTTCAGCGTGATATTTTTGATTATCAATTAGACGGCAATCATTTTGAATTCGCTCTGGATCGGGGCGAAGTTCGATTAACCGACGAGCGCAACGATGTCACCACTACGATCAAAGATATGGAAATCGAGTTCATCGCTGGCGATTTAGACGCCATGCAAACGCTGGCCGAACAAGCGAAAACGGCGCTAAAGGCGACTCCCCAAACATTGAGCAAAGCTGCGCGTGGTTATTTTTTAACGCAAAAGGCGTAAACATACGTAACGCAATAAAAAAACGCACCAGCCTCGGTGCGTTTTTTTATAACTGAATCAAAATCCAGCGATCAGCGAACGGCCAATACGTCGGTGACGTGCAGCAATTCACGGTTGATCGCATGTTCTTTCTTAATCGCATCGGTCAGCGACACGAAGGTCACTTGATCGCCCTGAATCCCAGCCATCACACCGGTTTGACCGTTGAGCAAAGCTTCAACCGCCGCCACACCCAAACGACTCGCGAGCACACGATCAGCACACGATGGCGCACCACCACGCTGCAAGTGCCCCAGAATCGTCACACGCAGATCATAATGCGGCGCTCGTTCGGAAATGCGTTTGGCGATTTCGTACACGCCGCCCTCTTCACCCTCGGCCACCACGACCATAGAAGCCACTTTACCCGCCTGTGAACCCCGTTCGAGTGATTCAAACAATTTTTCCAAATCCAAACTTTCTTCTGGAATCAAAATATCCTGCACACCACCGGCGATCCCACCATTCAGTGCCAAAAAGCCCGCATCGCGTCCCATTACTTCGATCAAAAACAGACGATTGTGCGAGGTCGCGGTATCACGGATTTTATCAATCGCATCCACCACGGTGTTGGATGCGGTATCGTAACCAATCGTGGTGTCCGTTCCGTAAATATCGTTGTCAATCGTACCGGGCAGCCCAATCACTGGCACGCCGAACTCTTTCCAGAACAATTCGGCACCGGTGAACGAGCCGTCGCCACCGATCACCACCAAAGCGTCCAAGTTATTCGCTTTGAAATTCTCGTAAGCTTGTACACGCCCTTCATATTCGTAAAACTCTTTGCAGCGCGCCGTACGCAGCATTGTGCCGCCACGATGGATGATGCCTTTGACGTCTCGCGGGCCCAACTCAACCATTTGGTTGCGTACCAGACCTTTGTAGCCCTGCTCGATCCCCATTGCCGTTAAACCATGATAAGCAGCCGCACGCACTACGGCGCGAATCGCTGCATTCATCCCCGGTGAGTCACCGCCGGATGTCAGAACCCCAATGCGTTTGATTGAATTTGCTGGCATAATGAAGACCTTCTTTTGTCGGTTAAAAAAATCAATGCTGCAATTTTACCGCAATTACCTCATTTTTTGATGACAACGCAGGTGCAAAACCCTTGAAATTGCGCGATTTCATATGGTTTTTCCGTGGTTTTGAGAAATACGGATATTTCTCTCTGAAACCAGTTACTTTTAAACAAACATTATTGGTAAAACTGAGACACTTCCCATGCATCCAGCCGACATATTATTTTCCGACAGCAACGCACCACGCAGTCTTTCTCCCGTCGAACACTACGCCGGTAATGAACGCTTCATCGACAAAGCGCTGACCAAACAAACAGAGCTGAACGGCGTCATCGACGTCACACTGGATTTAGAAGACGGCGCAAGCGTCGGCCAAGAATCCGCGCAGGCTCAATTATTTGGTGAAATTTTAGCCAGCGAGCGCAATCGTTTCGGACGCATCGGCGTGCGCGTACACGATCCTGAAAATGCGCATTTTCAAAGCGATGTAACGCAGGTTCTACAATCGGGGCAACGCGCCCCCGCCTACTGGATGGTGCC
>CAYPYQ010000115.1:0-18736 GCA_964414735.1 uncultured Hydromonas sp. | reverse complement strand
TCGGTGAGCAATCACCTCGTTCTTTGGAAAGCAAAAAATGGCTAAGCAAAAAATTCGTATTCGTTTGAAAGCATTCGACTATCGTTTGATCGACCAATCTGCGGCTGAAATCGTTGAAACCGCAAAACGCACCGGCGCGATTGTTAAGGGTCCAGTACCTTTACCGACTCGTATCCAGCGTTTTGACGTATTGCGTTCACCGCACGTGAATAAAACTTCACGCGATCAATTCGAAATTCGTACGCATCAACGCCTGATGGACATCGTTGATCCGACCGAAAAAACAGTGGATGCATTGATGAAGCTGGACTTGCCTGCTGGCGTAGACGTGGAAATCAAGGTTTAATTGCTAAATCCGCGAATTCAACGTGTTACGTATAAAAACGCACCTTCGGGTGCGTTTTTTATGGAGCAAAGCGTATCGAAAATGCAAAAAGCATTAAAAATTAAGGATTTACTTCTTTTTTGGGCTTGCATATTGCTTCGAACTGTACTATCATACAACGCTAACCTTTTTGTTTGGATTGAAAAGGTTTTCTTAGAGGCGTTATTAATCAAAATAACGCAAATGGTAATCTAGCTCGACCAATCGTAGTCGGGAATGGAGTTAAAAATGATTCACAATGGACTGGGTCTATTGGGACGTAAGGTCGGCATGACCCGCATTTTTACTGAGGATGGCGAGTCTATTCCAGTAACAGTGTTGGATGTGTCGAACAACCGCGTTACCCAAATCAAGACGCCTGAAGCAGACGGCTATGCTGCTGTTCAGGTTACTTACGGTACCCGCCGTGCATCTCGTGTTGCCAAGCCTCAAGCAGGTCACTTGGCTAAAGCGGGTGCGGAGGCTGGTTCCTTCACAAAAGAATTCCGTATGGACGCTGAAGCTTTGGCTCAATTGTCTGCGGGTTCAAGCGTATCGGTTGAAATCTTCCAAGTTGGTCAAAAAGTCGATGTATCGGGCGTGACCATTGGTAAAGGTTATGCGGGTACCATCAAACGTTACAACTTCTCATCTGGTCGCGCGACACATGGTAACTCTCGTTCGCATAACGTACCGGGTTCTATCGGTATGGCGCAAGATCCGGGTCGTGTATTTCCGGGTAAACGCATGACCGGTCATATGGGTGACGTTAACCGCACGGTACAAAACTTGGAAATCGCGCGCGTAGACGCAGAGCGTGGTCTGTTGTTGGTTAAAGGTGCTGTTCCAGGCGCGAAAAACGGCAACATCATCGTGCGTACCGCAGTTAAAGCGAAAGGGGCCAAATAATGGATATCAAGCTCCTGGGTCAGGCGGGCACAGTGTCCGTATCTGATGTTGTGTTCGGTCGCGAATACAATGAAGCATTGATTCACCAGATCGTTGTGGCGTATCAAGCCAACGCGCGTTCGGGTAATCGTGCTCAGAAAAACCGTGAAACGGTGAAACACTCTACCAAAAAACCTTGGCGTCAAAAAGGCACTGGCCGCGCACGCTCTGGTATGACTTCATCGCCAATCTGGCGTGGAGGTGGACGTGCATTCCCGAATTCACCTGAAGAGAATTTCTCTCAAAAAGTAAACCGCAAAATGCACCGTGCTGCATTGTGCAGCATCTACTCACAACTGGTTCGTGATAACCGTTTGTCAGTGGTTGAGGATTTTGCAGTAGAAGCGCCAAAAACCAAATTGGTTGCAGACAAATTGAAATCTATGGGTCTGGAATCAGTAATGATCATTACTGACGACTTTTCTGAAAACCTGTTCTTGGCATCTCGCAACTTGCCGCATGTATATGTGTGCGAAGCGAAACATGTTGATCCGTTGTCTTTGTTGTACTACAAAAACGTACTGGTCACCAAAGGTGCTGTGGCGCAAATCGAGGAGAGCTTGTCATGAATCAAGAACGTTTAATGCAAGTGCTCTTGGCGCCGATTGTTTCAGAAAAAAGCACCATGATCGCGGAGAAAAACGAGCAAG
Source organism: uncultured Hydromonas sp. (assembly GCA_964414735.1). Taxonomy (GTDB): domain Bacteria; phylum Pseudomonadota; class Gammaproteobacteria; order Burkholderiales; family Burkholderiaceae; genus CTSOIL-112. The sequence continues at coordinate 16,774 of CAYPYQ010000115.1, read as the reverse complement.
TCGCTTTCCGTGTAATGTCATGTGCCACTAAGCCTGAAATCAAAGCGGCAGTTGAATTGTTGTTCAAAGTTGAAGTGGATGCGGTTCGTGTGATCAATCGCAAAGGTAAATCTAAACGCACTCGCTACGGCATGGGTCGTCGCAATAACGTGCGTATTGCCTACGTTGGCCTGAAAAAAGGTCAGGAAATTCACTTTGACGAGGAGGTGAAGTAATATGGCACTCGTAAAAGTAAAACCGACTACTCCGGGTCGTCGCGGTCTGGTTAAAGTCGTTAACAAAGACTTGCACAAAGGTGCGCCATACGCGCCGTTGCTCGAGCCGCAAAAACAAAACTCAGGTCGTAACAACAACGGTCACATCACCACGCGTCATCGTGGCGGTGGTCACAAGCACCACTACCGTGTTGTTGACTTCAAACGCAATGACAAAGACGGCATCGTCGCTAAAGTTGAGCGTTTGGAATACGATCCGAACCGTTCTGCCAATATTGCATTGTTGCTGTACGCAGATGGCGAACGTCGTTACATCATCGCGCCGCGTGGTGTAGTTGCTGGTCAAGAATTGGTGAGTGGTTCAGAAGCACCAATCAAACCAGGTAACACATTGCCTATTCGCAATATCCCTGTGGGTTCAACCATCCACTGTATCGAAATGAAACCGGGCAAAGGTGCTCAATTGGCGCGTTCTGCAGGTACATCGGTTCAGCTGTTGGCTCGCGAAGGTCTGTACGCGCAATTGCGTTTGCGCTCTGGTGAAATCCGCCGTGTACACGTAGACTGCCGCGCGACCATCGGTGAGGTGGGTAACGAAGAGCACGGTCTGCGCCAAATCGGTAAAGCCGGTGCGACTCGCTGGCGTGGTGTTCGTCCGACGGTTCGTGGTGTGGTTATGAATCCGGTGGATCACCCGCACGGTGGTGGTGAAGGTCGTACTTCTGGTGGTCGTCATCCTGTATCGCCTTGGGGTCAGCCGACTAAGGGTTACCGTACTCGTAGCACCAAACGTACGGATAACATGATTGTTAAACGTCGCTACAAATAAGGAGTAACAAATGGCTCGTTCAGTTAAAAAAGGTCCATTTTGCGACGCTCACTTATTGAAAAAAGTGGAAGCGGCAGTTGCAAATCGTGACAAAAAACCCATTAAAACATGGTCCCGCCGTTCGACTGTTTTGCCTGATTTCATCGGCTTGACAATCGCGGTACACAATGGTCGCCAACACGTGCCTGTCTATATTTCTGAAAATATGGTCGGTCACAAGTTGGGTGAGTTCGCGTTGACCCGTACGTTCAAAGGTCACGTGGCTGACAAAAAAGCGAAGAAATAAGGAAACGTCATGGAAACTAAAGCAACTTTACGTGGCGTGCGCTTGTCTGCTCAAAAAGGTCGTTTGGTGGCCGATTTGATTCGCGGTAAACAAGTTGAGCAAGCGTTGAACACGCTCACGTTTACACAAAAGAAAGCAGCGGTCATTATCAAGAAAGTATTGGAATCAGCGATAGCCAATGCCGAGCACAACGATGGTGCGGATATTGACGAGTTGCGCGTGAAAAGCATTTGCGTTGACAAAGCGACTTCACTCAAGCGTATGTCTGCCCGTGCCAAAGGCCGTGGCAACCGTATCGAAAAACAAACTTGTCACATCACTGTGACTGTCGGTCAATAAGGAGCAAACAATGGGACAAAAGATTAACCCTACCGGCTTCCGTCTGCCAGTTACCCGTGATTGGGACTCTCGTTGGTATGCAAGCAACAAAGACTTCGCCAAAACTTTGAACGAAGACTTGAAAGTGCGCGAATACCTCAAGAAGAAATTGAAAAACGCATCAGTGGCGCGTGTTTTAATCGAGCGTCCAGCTAAAACTGCGCGCATCACCATTTTCTCGGCTCGTCCGGGCGTGGTTATCGGCAAAAAAGGCGAAGACATCGAAGTGTTGCGTTCAGACTTGCAAAAAATGATGAACGTGCCTGTGCATGTGAACATTGAAGAAGTGCGCAAGCCAGAAATCGACGCCCAATTGATCGGCGACTCAATTGCTCAACAATTGGAAAAACGCGTGATGTTCCGTCGTGCGATGCGCCGCTCAATGCAAAATGCAATGCGCTTGGGCGTTCAGGGCATCAAAATCATGAGCTCTGGCCGTTTGAACGGTATCGAGATTGCGCGTTCAGAATGGTATCGTGAAGGTCGTGTGCCTCTGCATACTCTGCGTGCGAACATCGACTACGCAACCAGCACTGCGTTGACCGCCTATGGCATCATCGGTATCAAAGTTTGGGTCTACAAAGGCGATACGCTCAGCCGTAAAACCTTGCCAGGCACAGGCTACGAGCACGATGGTAAAGATGACAAAAAACCAGCGCGTCGCGAAGGCCGTCCAGGTGGCGATCGCCGTCGTGACGGTGATGCGCCGGCTCGTCGCCGTACCGCTCGCAAAACTGACGCTAAAACTGAAAGTGCAGGAGAATAATTATGTTGCAACCCGCACGTAGAAAATACCGTAAGGAACAAAAGGGCCGCAATACCGGCGTGGCGACACGCGGTGCGGAAGTATCGTTTGGCGATTTCGGTCTGAAGGCCGTAGGTCGTGGTCGTATCACAGCGCGTCAGATCGAATCAGCGCGTCGTGCGATGACCCGTCACATCAAACGTGGTGGTCGTATTTGGATTCGTATTTATCCTGACAAACCGATTTCCAACAAACCTGCAGAGGTTCGTATGGGTAACGGTAAAGGTAATCCGGAATACTATGTTGCCGAAATTCAACCAGGTAAAATGCTGTACGAAATGGACGGCGTGCCTGAGCAATTGGCACGTGAAGCATTCCGTCTGGCAGAAGCCAAATTGCCGATCAAATGCGTATTTGTAACACGCACCATCGGTGGTTAAGGAGTGAACATGAGTGCTAAAGAATTAGTAAGCAAAGACGCCGCGGCGTTGAAAGAAGAGTTGAATGCATTGCTGAAAACGCAATTTAACTTGCGTATGCAAAAAGCAATGCAACAACTCAGTGACGTAAACCAGCTGAAAAAAGTACGCCGCGACATCGCTCGTGTGCGCACTGTGATGCATCAAAAGCAACAAAAGGCAGGTGAATAATGAGTGAAACTAAATTGAAGCGTACCTTGATCGGTCGTGTTTCGTCTAACAAAATGGACAAAACCGTAACCGTTCTGGTTGAGCATCGTTTGAAACACCCGCTGTATGGTAAATTCATCGTTAAATCGAAAAAATACCATGCGCACGACGAGGCCAATCAATACAACGAAGGTGATTTGGTCGAAATCGAAGAAACCCGTCCATTGTCAAAAACCAAAGCTTGGCAAGTGACGAAGCTCCTCGAAGCGGCTCGCGTTATTTAATATCGGTGGATCATCGATGAAACTGCGGCAAACGATTCGCAAGGATCGTTTGCTCAGTTTTTTTGAGGCCAAACAAATGGCGAAACTGTATTAAATATGCAAAAAGCAAAAGAAAACGGGTAAAAAAGTTATCGCAATGATGATTTTGTTTGAAAAAGCTTGATTTTATTAAGAAAAATCGAATACAATACTCGTCTCTTTTGAGAAGGTCGCAGTTTGACCGAATTAAGATTCAAAAATTCCGTATGGAATTTCAACTCCAGTGCTACTTTTGCGGCGAAAGCATTCGCGGCAAAATGTAGAGAGACCAAAACTGACCGTCGTAGCATACGCATGGCGATTAAGTTGGGAAAGATATCATGATTCAGATGCAAAGTAGATTGGACGTTGCCGACAACACCGGCGCGCGTTCCGTAATGTGTATCAAAGTGTTGGGTGGCTCTAAGCGCCGCTATGCTGGTGTTGGTGACATCATCAAAGTCAGCATCAAGGAAGCTGCGCCGCGTGGTCGCGTGAAAAAAGGCGAAGTGTATAACGCCGTAGTGGTGCGTACCGCCAATGGTGTGCGCCGTGCGGATGGTTCTCGCATTAAATTCGACGACAACGCAGCAGTATTGTTGAACAACAAGTTGGAGCCGATCGGTACCCGTATTTTCGGACCTGTAACCCGCGAATTGCGTGGTGAGAAGTTCATGAAAATCGTGTCTTTGGCGCCGGAAGTGCTGTAAGGGGCCGACATGGAAAAAATTCGTAAAGGCGATGTCGTTGTTGTTTTGACTGGCAAAGACAAGGGTAAAACAGGTGTTGTGACGCGTCGTGTTGATGCGGACTACGTAACTGTTGAGGGTGTGAATGTGGCCAAGCGTCACCAACGCCCAAATCCGATGGCGGGTATTGAGGGTGGTGTTGTGGATAAAACGATGCCGATTCACGTTTCTAACGTGGCGTTATTTAACGCTAAAACCCAAAAAGCCGATCGCGTTGGCATTAAAGAAGTGGATGGTAAAAAAGTCCGCGTGTTTAAATCTAACGGCGAAGTCGTAGCGTAAGGGGAAACACATGGCACGTTTGCAAACTATTTACAAAGAAAAAATTGTTCCTGAGTTGATGAGCAAGTTTGGCTACAAATCCATCATGGAAGTGCCGCGTATCACCAAAATCACCTTGAATATGGGTGTGGGTGAAGCGGTTGCGGACAAGAAAGTAATGGAAAACGCTGTGGCTGACTTGACCAAGATTGCAGGTCAAAAACCAGTGGTGACTGTGGCGCGTAAAGCGATCGCGGGCTTTAAAATCCGTGAAGGTTACCCAATCGGTTGTATGGTGACATTGCGCGGTGAGCACATGTACGAATTCTTGGATCGCCTGGTAACTATCGCGTTCCCGCGTGTTCGTGACTTCCGTGGTGTGAATGGTCGTTCGTTCGATGGTCGTGGCAACTACAATATCGGTGTGAAAGAGCAAATTATTTTCCCTGAGATTGAGTACGACAAAATCGACGCGTTGCGTGGTTTGAACATCAGTGTGACTACGACTGCGAAAACCGATGAGGAAGCCAAAGCATTGTTGGCGGCTTTCAAATTCCCATTCCGTAATTAAGGATAGATCAATGGCTAAATTATCCCTGATCAATCGTGAGAAAAAGCGCGAAGCTTTGGTTGCCAAATATGCGGCCAAGCGCGCTGAGTTGGTTGCGATCATTCAAGATCAATCCAAGTCCGAAGACGAGCGCTATGAAGCGCGTTTGAAGTTACAACAATTGCCACGCAATGCAAACCCGACTCGTTTGCGTAATCGCTGCCAATTGACCGGCCGCCCTCGTGGTACCTTCCGTCAATTCGGTTTGGGTCGTATTAAATTGCGTGATGCGGCCATGTCTGGTGAAATCCCGGGCTTGGTTAAAGCTAGCTGGTAATTGGCAAAGGAGAAACGAAAATGAGTATGAGTGATCCAATCGCCGATATGTTGACGCGTATTCGCAATGCGCAAATGGTAGAAAAAACTGCCGTTTCTATGCCCTCTTCCAAGTTGAAAGTGGCTATCGCGAATGTGCTCAAAGAAGAAGGCTATATTGAAGAATTCAAAGTGGGTGGTGACGCAGCGAAGCCAGTTTTGGACATCGCTTTGAAATACTACGCAGGTCGTCCGGTAATCGAGCGCATTGAGCGCGTGTCAAAACCGGGTTTGCGTATCTATCGTCACTGTGCAGGCATCCCTAACGTAATGGACGGTTTGGGCGTTGCGATCGTATCTACGTCAAAAGGCGTAATGACTGATCGTAAAGCGCGTTCATTGGGTGTGGGCGGCGAAGTATTGTGCGTTGTCGCGTAACGCGTGGATAGGAGAAAATAAATGTCTCGAGTAGGTAAAAATCCAATCGCGTTGAACGGTGCGGAAGTATCTTTGGCAAACAATAAAGTCACTGTAAAAGGTGCTTTGGGTGTGTTGGAGGCAAACTTCAGCGACAAAGTAACCATCGAAAACAAAGATGGTCAACTGACCGTAGCGCGCAATGACGAAACCCGCGAATCCAACGCTTTGCAAGGAACAACCCGTGCATTGTTGGCCAATATGGTTCAGGGCGTTACCAAAGGTTTTGAAAAGAAATTGAATTTGGTGGGTGTCGGTTATCGTGCCAAAGCCGAAGGCAATACTCTGAAGTTAGAGTTGGGCTTTTCACATGACGTGAATTATGCGTTGCCAGAAGGCGTGAAAGCAGAAACCCCGACGCAAACCGAAATCATCATCAAAGGCGTTGACAAACAAAAAGTCGGTCAAGTAGCAGCAGAAGTTCGCGGCTACCGTCCACCAGAGCCATACAAAGGCAAAGGTGTGCGCTATGCTAATGAAGTGGTGATTTTGAAAGAAACCAAGAAAAAATAATCGCTGAAATCGGCATGATGCTGAGCTTGCTTTCGGGTGAGTTTGGCACATGCAGACGAAGATTATCGTAAAGGAATTATGATGCAAGACAAAAAGCAAGCGCGTTTGCGCCGAGCACGCAAAACCCGTGCCAAAATTGCTGAGTTGAAAGTCAATCGTTTGGTCGTAAATCGTACCAACTCGCACATCTACGCGAGCGTGATCTCTGCTGAAGGCAACAAAGTGTTGGCTACAGTATCATCAGCGCAAGCGGATCTGCGTGCGCAGCTCAAAGGCAATGGCGGTAACGTAGACGCGGCTAAAGCAGTGGGTACAGCTATTGCTGAAAAAGCAAAAGCGGCTGGCGTGACACAAGTTGCGTTCGATCGCTCGGGTTTCCAATTTCACGGTCGTATCAAAGCTTTGGCTGATGCCGCACGTGAAGCTGGTTTAGAGTTTTAAGCCGATTGATACCGACACTATTAAGGAATTTTTATGTCTAAAGTTCAAGCTAAAGACCAAAACCAAACGGATGACGGTTTGCGCGAAAAGATGATCGCGGTCAACCGTGTAACCAAAGTGGTTAAAGGTGGTCGTATTATGGGGTTTGCCGCACTGACCGTAGTGGGTGACGGCGATGGCCGCATCGGCATGGGTAAAGGTAAAGCGCGTGAAGTGCCTGTGGCAGTACAAAAAGCCATGGATCAAGCGCGTCGTTCCATGTTCAAAGTACCTTTGAAAGATGGCACTTTGCAGCACTCTGTGACCGGTAAGCACGGCGCAGCCAGCGTATTGATGTCGCCAGCTAAAGACGGTACCGGTGTGATCGCCGGCGGTCCTATGCGTGCCGTATTTGATGTGATGGGTGTTCATAACGTGGTGGCTAAGTCTTTGGGTTCTTCTAATCCATACAACTTGGTTCGTGCGACTCTGGACGGCCTGCGCAAACAATCAACCCCTTCTGACATCGCTGCAAAACGTGGCAAGTCAGTAGAAGAAATCACCAACTAAGGAGCACACAATGGCAACAGTAAAAGTGACCCTGGTTAAAAGTGTGATTGGCACCAAACAATCACATCGTGATACCGTATTGGGTTTGGGTTTGAAGAAAATCGGTCAGGTTCGTGAGTTGGAGGATACTCCAGCGGTTCGCGGCATGATCAACAAAGTGGCTTACTTGGTCCGCGTGGTTGACTGATTGGGCACGGAGGAAATATTATGTTTTTGAATACCATTGCTCCTGCCGCAGGTGCTACGCACGCTAAGCGTCGTGTAGGTCGCGGCATTGGCTCGGGTTTGGGTAAAACCGCAGGCCGTGGTCACAAAGGTCAAAAATCACGCGCAGGTGGTTTCCATCGCGTGGGTTTTGAGGGTGGTCAAATGCCGATGCATCGTCGTATGCCTAAGCGTGGCTTTACCTCGTTGACCCGCCGTTTTGTCGGTGAAGTGAATTTGAACGACCTGAACAAATTGCCTGTAGACGAAATCGATTTGTTGGCTTTGAAACAGGCTGGTTTGTTGGGCGAATTGACCAGCAGCGCTAAAGTGGTTGCGACCGGTGAAATCACTCGCAAGGTGACTTTGAAGGGTATCGCGGTTACCAAAGGTGCGCGTGCTGCGATTGAAGCAGCGGGCGGTTCGGTTGCTGAAGCGTAATTGAGAGGTTTTTGTGGCTACAGCCAAATTATCCAATCAAGTGAAATCGCAAGCGGCGCGTGCGCAAACATCGCCGGAGTTAAAGCAACGTTTGACGTTTTTGATTCTGGCTTTGTTGGTTTACCGCGTGTTGGCGCATATTCCTGTGCCGGGCGTGAATGCCGCTGCGTTGGCACATTCATTGCAAAACAGTGCCGGTAGCGGTCTGTTTGCGATGATGAACTTGTTCTCAGGCGGTGCGATGTCTCGTGCATCCATTATTGCTTTGGGGATCACGCCGTATATTTCAGCATCTATTGTGATGCAGTTGGCCGGCGTGGTGGTTCCTTCGTTGCATGCTCTGCAAAAAGAAGGTGGCGCAGGTCGTCGCAAGATGACACAATACACGCGCTATCTGACTTTGGGTTTGGCGATTGTGCAGTCGTATTTTATTGCTTCGCAAATCCAAAATATGCATGGTTCGGGCGATGCGATTGTGCCGAATCCTGGCTTAGGCTTCGTTGGTGTAGCGATGGTGAGCTTGGTGACCGGTACCATGTTCCTGATGTGGCTGGGTGAGCAGATTACCGAGCGTGGTTTGGGTAACGGTATTTCGATCATCATTTTTGCCGGTATCGTGTCCAGCTTGCCGATGGGTGTGTACAACTTGTTCTCAGGCATGGCATCGGGTCAGGTATCTCCGCTGTTAGGCTTAGCACTTGTATTGGCGGCGATTGCGGTGGTGTTCTTCGTGGTGTTTGTTGAACGTGGCCAACGCAAGATTCCGATCAATTATGCCAAGCGCCAAGTGGGCAATCGCATGATGGGTGGTCAAAGCTCATTCCTGCCGCTCAAAGTGAATATGTCGGGTGTGATTCCAGCAATTTTTGGTTCGTCGATTTTGTTGCTGCCAGCGACCATCATGAACTTCTTTAGCTCCAGCAATTTGCTGTGGGTGAAGGATTTGACGGCGCAGTTGGTTCCAGGGCGTCCGTTGTACATGACCTTGTACGCTGCTTTGATTATTTTCTTCGCGTTCTTTTATACGGCTTTGGTGTTTAACAGCCGTGAGACTGCGGATAATTTGAAAAAGCAAGGCGCGGTGGTTCCAGGGATTCGTCCGGGTGAGCAAACGACTCGTTATCTGGATAAGATTCTGACGCGTTTGACTTTAACGGGTGCTTTGTATCTGACCTTGGTGTGCCTGTTGCCGGAATTCTTTATGATGGCGTTGGGTACTTCGTCTGGGATGATTTTTGGCGGTACATCGATTCTGATTATTGTGGTCGTCGCGATGGACTTTATGGCTCAAGTACAAGCGTTCATGATGAGTCAGCAGTATGAATCTTTGATGCGCAAAGCGAACTTCAAAGGTTTGAAATAAGGATGAATCATGGCAAAAGATGATGTCATTCAAATGCAAGGTGAGGTGGTTGAGAATTTACCGAATGCCACCTTCCGCGTGAAATTAGAAAATGGCCATATGGTCTTGGGGCATATCTCTGGCAAAATGCGCATGCACTACATTCGCATCCTGCCTGGGGACAAAGTAACGGTGGAATTAACACCGTATGATTTGACCAAAGCCCGCATTGTATTCCGTTCGAAGTAATGAACGAAAAAATTTAGTTGAGGAGTGTTTTAATGAAAGTTCTCGCATCTGTGAAACGCATTTGCCGTAACTGCAAGATTATTCGTCGCAACGGCGTCGTGCGTGTGATTTGCTCAAGTGACCCACGTCATAAGCAACGTCAAGGTTAATTAAGTAAAAGGAAATATAAATGGCTCGTATTGCTGGTGTTAACATCCCGCCGCACAAACATACTTGTATCGGTTTGACTGCGATTTACGGTATCGGTCGTCCTCGCGCACTGAAAATCTGTGAGGCAACTGGCGTTCCTGCGACTAAAAAAGTCAAAGACTTGGATGATGCTGATTTGGAAAAACTGCGTGAAGTAGTTGGTTCATTCATTATCGAGGGTGACTTGCGTCGTGAAGTGACCATGTCAATCAAACGTTTGATGGACTTGGGTTGCTATCGTGGTTTGCGCCATCGTAAAGGTTTGCCTGTGCGTGGTCAACGTACCAAGACCAATGCGCGTACTCGTAAAGGTCCGCGTAAAGCAGGTATTGCATTGAAAAAATAATGCATTGAGAAAATAATCGTAAGGAATTATTGATATGGCAAAAGCTGCAAATAGCGCCGCTGCTCGCGCGCGCAAGAAAGTGAAAAAGAACGTAGCCGACGGCATCTTGCACGTGCACGCGTCTTTTAACAACACCATTATCACCATCACCGATCGTCAAGGCAATGCATTGTCATGGGCGACTGCGGGTGGCGCGGGCTTTAAAGGCTCACGTAAATCGACTCCATTCGCGGCTCAGGTTGCGGCTGAAGCGGCTGGCAAAGTGGCTCAAGAATACGGCATCAAAAATCTGGAAGTTCGCATCAAAGGCCCAGGCCCAGGTCGCGAATCATCGGTTCGTGCGATGAACGCATTGGGTATCAAAGTCACATCGATTCAAGATGTGACTCCAGTACCACACAATGGCTGCCGTCCACCGAAACGTCGTCGTATCTAATTGATTTTGTTTGACAATTGCGTAATCGCAGAGTAAAATTTGCGATTGCGCTTTTGTTTTGGTTGTTCGATGGGTGTGTTTTTGCACTCCGATTGCGCAAACCTGCTCTCGCTGAGTGCGATTGCTGATTGGTATTCAGTGATTGACTCGGCATCTTAGTAGTTCAGTTGTTCTCTCTTTTTTAAGACCACAGTTTTATCAAGTTTTTGGTAAAACGTGCGCGTGCGAATGGCGCGCGTATCAACATAAAAGGAAATATCGTGGCACGTTATACCGGTCCTAAGGCCAAGTTGGCCCGCCGTGAAGGCACAGACTTATTCTTGAAAAGTGCACGTCGCACTTTAGATTCAAAATGTAAATTGGAAACCAAACCGGGTCAGCACGGTGCGAAATCAGGCGCTCGTACTTCCGACTATGGCGTACAGTTGCGTGAAAAACAAAAACTCAAACGTATGTACGGTGTTTTGGAACGTCAATTCCGCCGCTATTTCGCTGAAGCAGATCGTCTGCGCGGCAATACCGGTGAATTGTTGGTTCGCTTGCTCGAACAACGTTTGGACAACGTGGTATACCGTATGGGTTTTGGCTCGACTCGTGCTGAAGCGCGTCAATTGGTCAGCCACAAAGCCATCACGGTGAATGGTCAAGTTGCGAACATTCCTTCTATTCAAGTACGTCCGGGTGATGTGATTGGCATTGCAGAAAAAGCGAAAAAGCAAGTGCGTATCGCTGAAGCATTGCAATTGGCGGAACAAGTGGGTATGCCTTCTTGGGTGTCTGTTGATGCCAAGAAAATGGAAGGTGTATTCAAAGCGACACCGGATCGTTCTGATGTGGCACACGATGTGAACGAACACTTGATCGTTGAGTTGTACTCGCGTTAATCAATGTTGTCCCTCTGCGTGCTGATCACACGCAGGGTAGTTGTTCATATCGCCACCCAACCGATAGCGCTCCAGACGGCATGTCGGTTTTGTTGAAAGGAATTCCATGTCTAACAATGCATTTTTAAAGCCTCGCAACATTCAAGTTGAAGCAACGGGTGAGCACAGTGCGAAAGTCGTGTTAGAGCCTTTTGAACGTGGTTACGGTCACACTTTGGGCAATGCGTTGCGCCGAGTGTTGCTCTCGTCTATGACGGGCTATGCTGCGACAGAAGTGCAAATTGCGGGTGCCTTGCACGAGTACTCAACTTTGGATGGCGTTCAAGAAGATGTGGTTGATATCTTGTTGAATGTGAAAGGCATCGTGTTCAAACTGCACGATCGTGACGAAATCACCCTGACTTTGAAAAAATCAGGCGAAGGCGTGGTCACTGCGGCTGATATCCAAGGTTCGCACGAAGTCGAAATCATCAATCCGGATCATGTGATTGCACATTTGGCCGGCGGTGATTTGGACATGCAAATTAAAGTTGAAAAAGGCCGTGGTTACGTTTCAGGTAACGTACGTGCGTTTGCTGACGACCACAGCAAAAAAATTGGTCACATCCTGTTGGACGCGTCTTTCTCGCCGATTCGCAAAGTCAGCTACAGTGTTGAATCTGCGCGTGTGGAACAACGCACCGATTTGGATAAAGTGGTGATGCACATTGATACCAATGGTGTGATTACACCTGAGGAAGCAGTGCGTCAATCAGCAGCGATTTTGATTGAGCAGTTGTCTGTGTTCGCAGCCTTGCAAAATACCGTCGATCCGACGGCTTTGGCAGCGGCGAATCATGCGGTACCTCAGTTTGATCCGATCCTGTTGCGTCCGGTGGATGAGCTTGAGCTGACCGTACGTTCTGCGAACTGCTTGAAAGCAGAAGCGATTCAATACATCGGCGACTTGGTGCGTCGTACCGAGCAAGATTTGCTCAAAACCCCGAATTTGGGTCGTAAGTCATTGTCTGAAATCAAAGAAGTCTTGGCTGCTCGCGGCTTGACTTTGGGTATGAAGTTGGACAACTGGCCACCAGCCAATTTGGAAATGTAATGACCTATTCGGCAAAAGTAAAACTCTACTTTTGCCGTTTTAATGCTTGAGATTTTGTTAGGGCAACCCTAACAAAATCTGAACAAAGACAACAAAAGATCTAATCCGCGTTGTCGTTTATTTAACCCCATCAACGAACCCGCCTCATTGAGGATAGAAGAGTTACGTTTTAGATTGTTTAAAGGAAATTATCATGCGTCATCGTTCAGGTTTGCGTAAATTAAACCGTACTTCCAGCCACCGTTTGGCTATGTTCCGCAACATGTCTGTGTCTTTGATTCAGCACGAAGTGATTAAAACCACTGTGCCTAAAGCGAAAGAATTGCGTCGTGTGGTTGAGCCATTGATCACTTTGGCGAAAAACCCAACTGTTGCGAATCGTCGTTTGGCATTTGCCCGTTTGCGTGATGCAGACGCGGTGAAAAAATTGTTTGACGATGTAGCGCCACGTTTCTCTGCGCGTGCGGGCGGTTACACCCGTATCTTGAAATGCGGTTTCCGTGTGGGTGACAATGCCCCTATGGCGTTCATCGAATTGGTGGATCGTCCAGAAGCGGAATAATCGGTAATTTCGGCGGAATCCATATTTCCATCGAAACTCTCGGATAAAATAGCGAACCTGAATCTTTTGGGTTCGCTTTTTTATGCTTGTTGGTGACGCATGATCGATGCTCACGAATGTGGCAAACTGGATCGTTTGATTAGATTAAAAAATATGACGAATTATTTGCGGTCTGTTCTGTTTCAATGTGTTTTGTGGTTTTCATGTTTGTTGCCGATCAGCGCATCGGCGGCAGACTATTTGCCGCCTGAACAGGCGTTCCCATTTGATGCGCAGCTGGTGAATATCAATACCGCACAACCAAGTGTGCAAGTGGTGTTTAACATCGCGCCTGATTACTACATGTATCGCGACGAATTTGCGTTCACCATCGTGAGCCCCGATGGTCGCGTGACACAAAACGGTGGTGTGAAAATGCCGCCTGCGCAGACGAAGTACGATGAAAATTTTGGTAAAAACGTTGCGTACTACCACGGCAGTCTGCGCCTGAATGTGCCGATTCGAGTGACGGGTGAGGATGAAGCGGCGTTCAAGCTGGTGGTTGCTTCACGAGGCTGCGCGGACAAGGGCTTGTGCTATCCGCCGCGTAAAAATCAAGTGGTGCTGCGCATGACGCCCAGTGCTCCATCATCTGTTGCGATTCAAAAAAAAACAGACGACGCTACGGCTTCATTGAATGAGTCGCCTGCAGGCAAAAAGGTTCCGTCCGCCGCCTCCAATAATACGGATGCCAGAACCAGTGCGGAAGTGGTTGAGATCAAGCCGACCAACAGCACGGCTTCATTGACGGATGCGTCGCAGGATGCAGGCGGTGTGCGTATTTCTTCGGAGGACAGTCCCGCGAACACTGCTACGATTTCCAGCAAATCTTTGGATAACAGTAATTTCGCCGGTCGCTTGTTTGAGCAAAATCATTTGTTTTGGGCATTGCTGACGGTGTTCGGTCTGGGTGTGTTGCTTGCGTTTACGCCATGTATGTTCCCGATGTTCCCGATTTTGACGGTGTTGCTCGCCGGGCAAAAGCAGAATCATTCGCGCTGGCGCGGTTTGGGTTTGGCCTTCGCGTATGTCAGTGGTATGGCGCTGGTGTATGCGGCGGTCGGTGTGATCGCCGCGCGCACGGGTGTGGCGTTGCAAAATTATCTACAAAGCCCGTGGGTGCTGTTGGCGTTTTCTGCGCTGTTGATTATGCTCGCGCTGTCGATGTTTGATGTCTTTCAAATCCAGATGCCGGAGCGCTGGCAGCTGTGGCTTCAGAATAGAACTCAGGGTAAAAACGGTTATTGGGGCGCGCTGGTGATGGGGGCAGCCTCTGCTTTGATCGCTTCGCCGTGCGTGACTGCGCCGCTGGTGGGGCTGATTAGCTATATCGCGCAAACGGGGCAGGTAGCTTTGGGTGGTTTGGCGCTGTTGGTGCTGGCGTATGGGATGGGATTGCCGTTATTGTTACTCGGAGCGGGTTTGGGGCAGTGGCTGCCGAAAGCGGGCGCATGGATGACGCGTGTGAAAATGCTGATCGGTGTACTAATGATTGGTGTGGCAGTGTGGGTGGCGCAGCCGTTGTGGGGGAAATATTGGCAGCCGCTTTCCGGGCAGAGTTCGGCGCAGGCCGAATCGTTCCAGCGGGTGCGTGATTTGAATGAAATTCAAACGCGTGTGGCGCAGAGTGATCGCCCAGTATTGATTGATTTATATGCTGATTGGTGTCGTTCGTGTATCGAGATGGAACACAAGACTTTTCCGGCGCCGCTGGTGCGTGAGCGCATGGCGCAGATGCAGCTGCTGCGGGTGGACATGACGCGCAATACGCCGCAGGATGCGGAAATATTGAAACACTTTGGTTTGTACGGCCCGCCGGGTATCATCGTGCTCGAGCCGAAAACCGGTCGCGAAATGGGGCGCGTCGTCGGCTTTGAGTCAGCGGCGCAATTTACGCGCAGTTTGCAGCAGATGAAGTGATTGAATGGTTCATCGCATTGCTCGCCCGATTTATTTCTAAATCCACTCTGACAGACGCGAAAGCATGATGCGATTTGGTCGATATTTAGTTTTTATGGCTAAAAACCGAAATAAAAAATTAAATTAAACTGATTAATATAAAAATTCAGAAAAATATTCGAAAAATATAAAAAATCAGTTATAATTTGTACATCGCACCCCAGTGTCGCACTCATAAGGTGCAGACCTGCGTGAGCCGAACCGGCGAATCCTCGTATTTTGATTGTCGCTGCTGATGAATCATCAGCAGACTTTTATGCTTGTATTTTGGTCTTATATAAGACATAATACATAACAAATATTTACTCTCTCTGGAGCCATCATGACCGTACGCATTAACCGTGGCAGTCTCGCCATTGACAAAATTCTGTTTGATTTCATCGAATCCGCTTTGCCGGGTGTCGGCTTGGACAGCGATACGTATTGGAAAAATTTCGAGCAAGTGGTGTTGGACTTGACGCCAAAAAATAAAGCGTTGCTGGCCAAACGTGACGACTTACAAGCGAAAATTGATGCATGGCACAAAGCGAATAAAGGCGCTGATTTCGCCGCCTATAAAGCATTTTTGGTGGAAATTGGCTACATCGTGCCGGATTGCCCTGATTTTCAAGTCACCACCGAAAACGTGGATGCGGAAATCGCCACCATCGCCGGTCCGCAGCTCGTGGTTCCGGTGCGCAATGCGCGCTATGCGCTGAATGCGGCCAATGCGCGTTGGGGCAGTTTATACGACGCGCTGTATGGTACCGATGTGATTTCATCCGAAGAGGGTGCTGAAGCGGGCATGGGTTACAACCCAATTCGCGGTGATAAAGTGATTGCTTACGGTCGCGAATTTTTGGACACCTACTTCCCATTGGCGCAAGGCTCGCATGTCAACGCGCAAGGTTACGCGATTGAAAATGGCGCGGTGGTGGTGACTGTGGACGGCGCGAAAGTGGGTTTAAAAAATCCAGCGCAAGGCGTGGGTTATTTGGGTGATGCGGCGAATCCAACTTCCGTTTTGTTGAAAAACAATGACTTGCACGCCGAAATTCAAATCGATCGCAACAGCACCATCGGTAAAGACGACGCAGCCGGCGTGAAAGATATCGTGCTCGAATCGGCTGTGACCGCGATTCAAGACTGCGAAGACTCCGTCGCCGCAGTGGACGCAGAGGAAAAAGTCGAATGCTACCAAAACTGGATGGGCTTGATGAACGGCACGCTGGTTGAGTCATTTGAAAAAGGTGGCAAAACCCTGACCCGCAAACTGAACGCTGACCGCACCTACAACGCCATCGGCGGCGGCACATTGACCTTGCACGGTCGCGCACTGTTGTTGATCCGTAACGTCGGTCACCTGATGACCAATCCGGCGGTTTTGGTCAACGGCGAAGAAATTTTCGAAGGCATCATGGATGCACTCGTAACCGGCATGCTATTCAAATACGATGGTACGGGCGAATTGCGTAACTCTCGCACCGGTAGCATGTACATCGTGAAACCGAAAATGCACGGCCCTGAAGAAGTCGCCTTTGCGGTGGAACTGTTCCGCCGTACCGAGCAAGCGGTTGGTCTACCAGAACGTAGCATGAAGGTCGGTATCATGGACGAAGAACGCCGCACCACTGTGAACTTGAAACAATGCATTAACGAAGCGAAAGATCGCGTGATCTTCATCAACACCGGCTTCATGGACCGCACTGGTGATGAAATCCACACCAGCATGCATGCGGGCGCGATGGTGCGTAAAGAACTCATGCGTGCAGAGCCTTGGCTCGGCGCGTACGAAAATGCCAACGTGGACAT
>CAYPYQ010000114.1:0-3759 GCA_964414735.1 uncultured Hydromonas sp. | reverse complement strand
GCGGTGTGACTGTCCATGTATTGGCTCAACACCTGCGCACTGTTGGTCAAGCTCAGATAATCCGCGCTGTGTGTGAATTCCTGCGTGATGTAGGACAACTTCACATTGCCGAAATGGCGACGATGAATCATCAAACGCGGTTTGTTTTGCTCGTCCGTCTGCACCATGACCTCGAGTTTGACATCCGCCTGATGCGCGAAGTAGTCACGCAAGGCTTGCGCACTCGCATTCGCGCTGGCTTCGTCGCTCAGATCAATGGTCAAGCCATCGCTGATCGCACGCAACAGCAATGGTTCATGCGTTGATGACAGACGACGAATGATCGCCTCGGCGGTTTGGTATTGACGTGCCAATTCGGCCAGTGTTTCGCCCTGAATCAATTGATTGGTGTTGCTGGTGATGTTCGCTTTATCCAGCGCGATGCGTAGCATATAGGTGTTCAGCTCGGCATCATCCTTGATGTAACGCTCGTCTTTACCATGCTTGATTTTGTACAACGGCGGTTGCGCAATGTAGATGTGGCCACGCTCAACCAGCTCGGGCATTTGGCGATAGAAGAAGGTCAACAGCAGCGTGCGAATGTGCGCACCGTCTACGTCCGCGTCGGTCATGATGATGATGCGGTGGTAACGCAGTTTGTCAACGTTGTAATCCTCTTTGCCAATGCCCGTGCCCAGCGCAGTAATCAACGTCACAACCTCTTGGCTGGAGAGCATTTTGTCAAAGCGGGCTTTTTCGACGTTCAGAATCTTACCTTTGAGCGGCAAAATTGCTTGGTATTTGCGGTCGCGTCCTTGTTTGGCCGAACCGCCCGCCGAGTCACCCTCGACGATGAAAATTTCAGACAGGCTTGGATCTTTTTCCTGACAATCGGCCAGTTTGCCCGGCAAACCGACGCCGTCCAACACGCCTTTGCGGCGCGTCATTTCACGCGCACGACGGGCTGCATCGCGCGCACGCGCAGCATCAACGATTTTGTTACAAATGGTTTTGGCTTCGTTCGGATTCTCTTGCAGAAAATCGTGCAACGCTTGGCTCACGACCTCTTCCACTGGCAAACGCACTTCGGACGACACCAGTTTGTCTTTGGTTTGCGAGGAGAATTTCGGCTCAGGTACTTTGACCGAGAGTACGCAGGTCAGACCTTCTCGCATGTCATCACCCGTGGTTTCGACTTTGGCTTTTTTCGCAAAGTCGTTTTCCTCGATGTATTTGTTAATCACGCGGGTCATCGCAGCGCGCAGACCAGTCAGATGCGTACCGCCATCGCGTTGCGGAATATTGTTGGTGAAGCACAGTACGTTTTCATTGTACGAGTCATTCCATTGCATGGCGACTTCGACCGAAACGTTGTCTTTCTCACCAATCGCGTGAAACACTTTCGGATGCAGTACGGTTTTGCTGCGGTTGATGTACTGCACGAATCCGGCAATCCCGCCACTAAAGGCAAAATTTTCCTCTTTGTTGGTGCGCAGATCAATCAAACGGATTTTAACGCCGTTATTCAGGAATGATAATTCACGAATGCGTTTGGACAAGGTTTCGTAGTGGAAATTCACGTCGCCAAAGGTGTCTTTGCTGGCGAGAAAATGCACCGTAGTGCCTTTTTGCTCGGTCGTGCCCACTTCTTTGAGTGGCTCCACGCGTTCACCTAAATGAAATTCCATTTGGTGTTTTTTACCATTGCGATGGATGGTCAGTTTGAGCCAATCGGACAGCGCATTGACTACCGAAACGCCCACGCCGTGCAGACCACCAGAGACTTTGTAGCTGTTTTGATCGAATTTACCACCGGCATGCAATTCAGTCATAACGATTTCTGCTGCACTGCGACCAAATTCGTCATCTTTGTGAATGTCGGTTGGAATACCACGACCGTTATCAGAAATCGATACGGAATTATCCGGATGGATAGTGATGACGATGTCGTCGCAATGACCGGCGAGCGCTTCGTCAATCGCGTTATCCAAAACCTCGAATACCATGTGATGCAGGCCGGTGCCATCAGCGGTGTCGCCGATGTACATGCCGGGGCGCTTGCGCACGGCTTCCAAGCCCTTGAGCATCTTGATCGAATCCGCGCCGTATTCGGTATTTTGCGCGGTGGTATGTTCTGTCATAAGCTTCTCATTGGCGCTCATCTTTGGTTCATGTGTGATGATGGCGCTGTTTTTTCAATCGTTAAAATGGCGTTGACCGATTCGGTCTAAATTTTAAATACGCATTGGCATGACGACGTATTTGAACCCGCTGTCTTGCTCCACGGTGATTAGTACGCTCTTGCTCGCGTCCGCACCGAAATTCAAGGTGATGTTTTCGGTTTTTTGGTTGGACAATACATCCAGCAAATACATGACGTTAAAGCCAATATCCAAGCTTTCACCTGTGTAGCTGATGTCCAATTCTTCTTGTGCATTTTCCTGATCGGTATTGGCCGAGCTGATTTTCAGCGCATCGGATTCGATCAAGCAGCGCACGCCACGAATTTTTTCATTGCTCAAAATTGCAACGCGTTGCAAAGCCTGTTGAAAGTCCACACGATTAATGGCGACCTGATTGGTGTAATCCTGCGGAATGACTTTCTTGTAATCAGGGAATTTGCCTTCAACCAATTTGGACGTCAGTTCAATGTGGTTAAACGTGAAACGAATTT
Organism: uncultured Hydromonas sp.; assembly: GCA_964414735.1. Taxonomy (GTDB): domain Bacteria; phylum Pseudomonadota; class Gammaproteobacteria; order Burkholderiales; family Burkholderiaceae; genus CTSOIL-112. Next base: position 1,106 of record CAYPYQ010000114.1, on the reverse strand, counting down.
GATTTGAGCCAATTTCGATTTCCAATGCATCGTCGTTGTCCTGCAATAAACGCTGCAATTCCATCACGGTTTTGCGCGGCAAGATGATTTCGGTTTTCTCGCCCAAATCTGCATTGACCGCTTCACTCGCAAAAGCCAAACGGTGCCCGTCGGTCGCCACCACAGAAATTTGTGTACCTTCAAAAATCATCAGCATGCCGTTTAGGTAATAGCGGATGTCTTGCACCGCCATGGCGTAACTGGTTTTGTTCAGCAGTTCTTTGAACTGTTTTTGAGCAATGCTGATTTTTTGTCCAAATTGACCCGATAAAGTCATTTCAGGAAAGTCATTTGCAGGCAAGGTTTGCAAATTGAATTTACTTTTTCCCGATGCGATTGCCAATTTGGAATCGTTCAGTTTCAGACTAACATCTTTACCGTCTGGTAAGGCTTTCAGAATATCCAACAGTTTTTTCGCATTAACCGTGGTTTGTACGGATTGTGCGTCGTCATCCAGTTCGACCGACGTTCGGATCTGAATTTCAATATCGGTACTAGTCAAAGTCAGTTTCTGTTGTTCTTTTTTGATCAACACGTTCGCCAATACGGGTAAGGTGTGACGACGCTCAACAATACCGCTGACGGTTTGTAAAGGATTCAAAAGCGTGTCTTTGCCACATTTAACGAATTCCATAATTAATAAATCCTTTATTTAAAAGCTATTTTGATAAGGACAACTTTTTCGGTGGATAACCTGATTTTGTCTAGAAAATACGCCATTTTACCGTAGTTTTTACCTTGTGGATAATCTGTGTGTGATTTTTCCCGAGGATTTTTGAGTTTGTTTTTAAGTTAAAATTAACCACAACTTATCCACAGAAAAACGGTTTTATCCACAAACTGTTCACACGCTAAATTTCCTACTTTTTCACTCAAGATTTTAACATTTGTTCCAGAATATTCAATTCGTGTTGTAGCTGTGTTTCATTTTTTTTACGTTCCGCTATTTTACGGCAGGCGTGCAGTACTGTGGTGTGATCGCGTCCGCCGAAATGCGCGCCTATTTCAGGCAAACTTTTTTGAGTGAGTTCTTTGGTCAGATACATAGCGATCTGTCGAGGTTCGGC
>CAYPYQ010000113.1:0-14755 GCA_964414735.1 uncultured Hydromonas sp. | reverse complement strand
TGCTTCGATATTCGCCATCACCTCGGGTGGATAGTTTTTCTCACTGGTAAATGGACTTCCGGGCGCCAAACGCATCATAAAAAAAGAAATCGTCACCAAGACAAACAAGGTTGGGATCGCTTCCAAAATACGTTTAAAAATAAGTTTCAACATAACATACCCTTTATCAAACAGGCAGTTGATTCATTAACCCAGAGAACTTTTTCTCCCTGGACCAACACAAATATGGATTTCAAATAAAACGCACCGCTGCCACGCTCTTGGCGTAACAACGGTGCTGTTTTAAAGTTTTAAAATATCACTTCTATTCAAATCTATCAGAATTATTTTTTGAATGAAATGTCTTTAAAGTAGAACTTATCCAAAGGATCTTTACTAAAGCCTTCCACGTATGGCTTGATCAAACGCGGGCTGACATAGTGATAGATCGGAATTACAGGTGTGTCTTTATCCGCTTGTACTTCCGCTTGTTGATACAGATCGGCACGCTGCTCATTGGTCGTGCCAGCTACCAGAGTTTTGGCCATAACCGCATCGAAATCGGCACTCGCGTATTTGCCGTAGTTGTTGCTATTACCGCTCTTGAGGATGTTCAAGAAAGAGGATGGTTCGTTATAGTCAGCACACCAACCTGCACGCGCAAATTGATAATTACCTGTTTTACGGTTATCCAAGAAGGTTTTCCACTCTTTGTTATCCAAAGTCACGTTGACAAAACCTAAAGACTGTTTCCATAGCGCAGTCGCAGCAACGGCCACTTTTTTATGGTTTTCTGAAGTGTTGTACAGCAACGTTACGTCCAAAGGTTTGGCATCACTATAACCCGCTTCATTCAGCAGTTTTTTCGCTTCGGCAATACGTTGCTCTTTACTCCATTTTTCCCACTCAGGATGGTTGGCTTTGTAATCATTGGTAGCTGGCGGCGTGAATGCATAGGCAGGCGTTTGGCCTTGTTGCATCACTTTTTCGGTAATCACGTCACGATCCAGTGCCAAGGACAAAGCACGACGCACTTTCGGATCATTAAACGGTGCTTTTTTGGTATTGAATTCGTAATAGTAGGTGCACAAATACGGATCCACGTGAACTTGCGCGCCTAAATCGGTTTTCAACTGCGCAAACATATCGGTTGGCAGAGCATTAGCCGTCACATCAATTTCACCCGCTTTAAAGCGGTTGACGTCCGTTGTTTCTTCTTGAATTGGCAAAATTTCCACTTGATTGATTTGAGTGGCAGCATCGTTCCAATAATTTTTATTGCGCTCCAGCACAATCTTGCTGTTAACAGTCCATTCTTTCAACGTATAAGCGCCGTTACCCACAAAACTGCCCGGTTGAGTCCATTTTTCACCGCCTTTTTCTACCGTGCCTTTATGTACTGGCAATACCGATGAGTGGGTCAACATATCGACAAAATATGGAACCGGCTCAGTCAAAGTTACTTCTAAGGTATGCGGATCAACTGCTTTTACACCCAAAGTGTCTGGTTTGGCTTTGCCATCCACGATCGCTTGTGCATTCGTGACGTGCGCATCGGCCAAATAAGTAGCATAAGGAGAAGCTGTTTTTGGATCAGTCGTGCGTTGCCAGCTGTATACGAAGTCCTGTGCCGTGACCGGATCACCATTGCTCCATTTGGCGTTATCACGCAGTTTGAATGTCCAAACTTTAAAATCTTTATTTTCCCATGAGGTCGCTACACCCGGAGCGATCTTGCCGTCTTTACCGACGACGACCAAACCTTCGAGCAATTGACGTTCGATGTTGTCTTCAGGCACACCACTGGTTTTACCCGGATCGAGGGATTCAGGTTCCGTACCATTGTTGATGACCAGCGTGGTTTTGTTCGCAGGCAAGGTCGCTACTGCGCCGCCGGCTGCTTTACCGTCGGCTTTTTTCTCACCACCTGAGCCACCACAAGCGGTCAAACCCAATGCCAATGCTAATGCCGCTGTCAAAACGCCTACTTTCAATTCATACCTCATGTTTTTTCTCCTTTTTCAAAAGGGTTATTTAATTGTCAAAACCACTACATTGTAGAAAATATAACTTTGTGCAACCGAAAAGTTAACAAATGTTACCAGCAGAGCTGCAGTCTGTAAAAAATTCGCACATTTGTCAATGTTTTTTATATCGCAAACTCATCCCAAGACTCAGGTATTTTCACGCAAAGCACTGATTTTCTGTGCTGCCTGCGCGCTAACCGCCTCAATCACGGCGAAACGAGGTACATCAAAAAATTCCCGTGGTTCAGCCGGCACATCCATTTCATCCTTCAGCTCGTCATGCGTCAGGTGGATGTGCCAGTCGGGTTTGGGCAAAGCGCCTTGCGCCTTGTCCGCCCATTCGATGACCACGATGCTCTCGTCATTCAGGGTTTCTTCAAAACCCGCCGAATACCACTCGCGTGGGTCGGACAGACGATATAAATCAAAATGATGCAAGGTACGTGCCGGGGCGGATTCGGGTAAATCGTAGCTCTCCAGCAAAGTGTAGGTCGGGCTTTTGACTTTGGTTTCCAAACCCAGCGCACGAATCAAATAGCGCGTGAACGTGGTTTTACCCGCGCCCAGATCGCCGGACAAAAATAGCAAATCGCCCGCACTCAACTGCTCCGCCAAATGGCACGCCAGTTGCTCGGTCGCTTGCTCGTTCTCCAAGCGTAAAGTCAGAAACATCGTCATTATCCGTCACCACATTTTTCGCATGATCATTCAGGAATATTTTCTATTCTAACCCAAAGAATGAACTATATTTTGATAAATTTGTACACAAAGACCCTATAATTTCAGAAGATTTTTCAAAAAACAGCTGGCCTCGCTGCGCTTAGCCTATTTCCCCAAGAGGCTCTCGAGTATAATAGTAACCTTGAATTTTCAACCGAACATTGGCAAATTTTGTCCATACCACACACACAGAGATTTTATGAACGCACCAAGCACAACTTCATCCGCCGTCCGCACCCGTTTCGCTCCCAGTCCGACCGGTGCTTTGCACATTGGCGGCGCACGCACGGCGCTGTACAGCTGGGCGCTGGCACGTCACTTTGGCGGTACATTTGTTTTACGCGTCGAGGATACCGACGTGGAACGCTCGACACCTGAAAATGTCGAAGAAATTTTAAACGCGATGGCGTGGCTGGACTTACACCACGATGACGGCCCGTACTATCAAATGCAGCGTATGGATCGCTACCGCGAAGTGATCGCCCAAATGCTGGTCAACGGCACGGCCTATCACTGCTATTGCTCCAAAGAAGAACTGGAGCAAATGCGTGCCGCACAGGAAACCAACGGGGAACGCATCAAATACAACGGCTTGTGGCGTCCCGAAGCGGGTAAAACCTTACCTACAATCCCCGAAGGCGTACAACCCGTCGTGCGTTTTAAAAACCCGACCGACGGCGCGGTCATCTGGAATGACGTGGTCAAAGGCGAAATCGTCATCAACAACGTTGAGCTGGACGACTGGATTATCGCCCGAGCGGATGGCACGCCAACGTATAATTTCTGCGTCGTGGTGGACGATTGGGACATGGGCATCACGCACGTGATTCGCGGTGACGATCACGTCGGTAATACGCCGAAGCAGATCAATGTGCTCCAAGCACTCGGTGTGCCCTTGCCACAGTACGGCCACATTCCGATGATTTTGGGACCAGACGGTAAAAAACTGTCCAAACGCACCAACGCCACCGCCGTGATGGATTACGAGCGTCTGGGCTATTTACCGGAAACTTTGTGCAACTACTTGGCACGTCTGGGCTGGGGACACGGTGACGATGAAATTTTCAGTCGTGAGCAATTCATCGAGTGGTTTGATCTGACCAATCTGTCCAACTCACCGGCGCAGTGGGATCCGAAAAAATTGAACTGGTTGAACAATCACTACATCAACCTAAAATCCAACGCAGAACTCAGCGCATTGATTAAACCTCGTTTGGAAGAACGCCTGCACAACTATGCGCGTCGCCTGCCGGTTGACGACGCATCATTAAACGCATGGGTAGAATTATTCAAATCCCGTGCCGATACATTGAACGACATCGTCGACGCGATTGAAACGTTTTACCTACCGTACGCGCCGAATGATATTTTAATCGCCAGCCATTTGAACGAAGTGAACCGCCCTGCGATCACGGATTTTACCGAACAGCTTAAAAATACCGCGTGGGAAAAAGAGGCGATTCATGATTTGATTCAAAACACCTTGGCCAAACACGATTTGAAAATGCCGAACTTTGGCCGCCCGCTGCGCGCCATCCTGCTTGGACAAATTCAAAGTCCGTCACTGGACAGCGTGATTCAAATTTTGGGACACGATACGGTAATCAACCGCCTGCAAAGCGCACTGAAAGCCGACCGAATCGTAGAGTAAAATCTGAGTGAAAAGCGGTAGTAAAAATAAAAGGCGGGTTTGATTAAACCCGCCTTTTTACGTTTGTTTCATTAGCGACGATTGCTCACAAATTAGGATGACGATTGCATCGCCCACAACAAAATTGCCAATAACTGCGGCGAAATAATCCGCGTAAACATGACCAACGGATATACCGTCGAATAGGCCAAAGCCGCCGCACCGCTATCCTCTTTAATCGACGTGGCAAACGCCAGCGCCGGAGGATCGGTCATCGAACCGGCCAAAAGCCCGCTGAGTGTCAGATAATTCAGCTTGCCATACACCCGCGCAACGATACCGGTAATCAACAGCGGTGCCAACGTGATGATGGTGCCGATCGCCAACCACATCAAGCCATCACCATGCAGCAGCGTATGGACGAATTCACCGCCCGCTTTCAACCCCACCACGGCCAAGAACAATACAATCCCCATTTCACGCAAAGCAAAATTTGCACTTGACGGCATCAGCCAATAGTATTTACCCAGCGTACCGATCCGCGCCAAAATCAAGGCCACAATCAACGGGCCGCCGGCCAAACCCAATTTCAACGGCACAGGAATCCCCGGCACAGAAATAGGAATCGAGCCGACCAATACGCCCAATAAAATCCCGATAAAGATCGGCAGCATCTGTACCTGCTGCAATTTTTTCTGCGCATTACCTACCACAGCGACGACCGAGGCAATTGAATCAACATGCCCAACCAAATTTAAAACATCACCGAACTGTAAAGTCATATCGCCCGTCGGAACCAGCTCAATTCCGGCACGGCTCAAACGCGATACCACCACGTCATGCCGACGAAGCTCACTGATTTTTCTACCAAATGCCTGTTCGTGCGTGACCACCACGCGTACCGAACGCATATCCGTACCTTTGGTGGTCAAAGACTCATCGACCAATTGCCCTACGACCAACTGCACGCGTCGGAGATTTTCTTCATCACCGACCAAGTGCATGATATCGCCCAGCTGAACCTGAGTATCTGCGCTTGGCAAGATCAGCTCGCCTCGTCGTTTTAAGCGCGAACACAGTACATGATTGCCCTCAAATCCGGGAATATCACGAATTTTCAGCTCATCAATATTTGGGTTGGTCACGCGCACATTGACGGTATTTAAGGATTCTTTATCGCCCGATTCCGCTTCATAGGCGGCATGTTCGCGTTCAATATTGATTTTAAAGAACCATCGGATCAACCAAAAACTCAACAAAATCCCGACAATTCCGAACGGATAGGCCATCGCATACGCCATACCCATGGTTGAGGTGATGTTACTCATACCCAATTCGCTCAGAATCTGCTGCCCTGCACCGAGCGACGGCGTATTGGTCACCGCGCCCGAGTAGATCCCTAAAACCACCGGCAAAGGCAAATTAAAGAGATAAAACACGCCGACAGCACACAAAGCGCCCAACACGACAATCATCAAGGCGAACAAATTGAGCTTGAGCCCAGAACGCTTCAATGAGGAGAAAAAGCCCGGGCCAACCTGAATCCCGATGGTGTACACAAACAGAATCAAGCCGAACTCTTGAATAAACATCAACGTGTGTTTGTCCAGCTCCAGACCATATTTACGCACAAAATGCCCGATCAAAATACCGCCGAACAATACGCCGCCAATGCCGAACCCAATTCCCTTAATTTTTAATTGCCCCAGCCATAAACCCAGTACGGCCACCAAAGACAATAGACTGACTGTAATCGCAACTTCACTCATCGTATTCACTTTTTTAGAAACAAAAAACGCTTGGATAACAACGTGAATTATACGCCGTTTAAGAGGTGAAACCCGTTTCTTTCATGGGAATTTAGGGGCAAATCATCAGTAATAATGATTAAGCATTTGATTTTAAAAGGCTCAGATGACAAGTCTATGGCATCCACCCAGTAAATTCAAAAGAAACCTATTTTTTTATGTTGCAGTGCAGAAATGTTTAAGCCAAGCTTCATATTAAAATTAAATTGTCTGGTCAATCATGTAAACAATCACGAGCACAACCATTCAAAAAAGAGGAATTATTGCTCACCCACCCACAGCATGAACAAATCATGTACCCGCTTGCTGGCGGCTGTTTGCGCATTCGGGTGATCGAAAATCGACACTACGGCATAGCGCTTGCCACTGCGTCCGTCAATGTATCCGGCAATGGCACGCACATCGTTGAGCGTACCAGTTTTCATCCGACCGCGTCCCACCATATCCGAATCCAGCAAACGGTTTTTCACCGTCCCTTCCATCCCGATGCGTGGCAAGCTGGCGTAAAATGCTGGATTCTGACTGGCCTTGACCAGCATTTGTCCCAGCTCTTGTGCGCTGATGCGTGTCGCCCGCGATAGTCCAGAACCGTTACCCATGACGATGCTGCGATCGGACAAACCCACCGATTGTAAAATCTGATGCGCCTCCAGCGCACTTTGCTCCAGGCTGGCGGGACGCTCGGGCTGTTGGGATAAATTCAAATAAATTTGCCGCGCCATGACATTGTTACTAAAAAAATTCATGTCCTTGAGCATAGCGGATAATGGTGGTGACGCTACGATCGCCAGCGGTTTCCAACTCGGATCGTTAGTCGTCATACTGTTGCCCGCATCCTGCACTTGATTTTGTGTCCAGACGATATTGGGTGCGAAACAATCACGCCAACGTTGCAAAATTTTGTCCCAAACACGCTCAACGGTGCAACTGGCCACATCCAAACTCGTCCGACCATTAAACAGCGCGCCAAATAGACCGCGCGCATAATCGTTCGCCGTGAGTTGATACGCATGTACATGCCATTGCTGCTCGCCACAGCCGGAATAGTACACGCCACCGACCACCGCCGAATAGCCCATCACACTCAGATTGACCGTACTTTTCCAGCCACCCGCAGGACAGTCGCCTTCGACAAAACGCACACGATTATTCAGGTTAAAACCGTCCAGCCACGGCACCATACGCACCTGCGCCGTGCTTGGCTCGAATTGAAAACTCAGGGCATGAAAATTGAGCAAAGCCGCGTCTGGCAATGCGTTATACGGTAAAGCCGGCTCGCCGTCAAAATCACCCGCACTCTGGTTGGACGCAGCAAACGCCGAGCGGTCAATCAATAGCGGTGCATTCAATTGCCGCACACCACGATTTTTCAACTGTTCAACCAATTCGCCCGCTCGCTCAATCACCAGCTGCGGATCGCCCGCACCTTTGAGCAATAACGGCGTATTCAGGTAGCCCTGCGCATCCGGTTCGGATTGGGACAAAAAACTCGTTTGCCAGCGATGACTCGCACCGAATTTTTGCAGCGCGGTGAACGAAGTTACCAGCTTGATTACCGAGGCTGGATTTTGTGGCCGTTGCGCATTGATGGACAGCAATGGTTCTTTTGCATCAAGTGCCTGTACATAAAATGAAGCATTCGAGCTGGGAACCGCTTGCGCCAATGCATTTAAAAAATCCTCTTTACTTACTTGCGACGGAATACTCGGTAACTGCTCCGCAGAGATGCTCAAACGACTGGCATCCTCTGCCAAGCCGCTTTCCTGCGCCCAAAGCACCGTTGCACCCCATAATCCCAAAGCACTCAAGCACAGACTCAAGCCTTGATGCAGCCGCCCCGACCGCTGGGTATGATTCCATTTCATACGTCACCCACACAAAAATTCAATTCAACCGCATTGTACAAGAAGCACAATGCAAATCCAGTCCACGCGCTCAACTGTGACACAAAAATGCGTCACCACCACACCACCTACGCAATACAGTCATAGAAAACCCATAAGGACAATGCTATAATAACGCAGTTAAAGACTTATGGAATGAAGGATGCCATGACCGCTACCATTATCGACGGCAAAGCGATTGCCAGCGCGACGCAAGAGGAAATCAAAGCCCGTGTTGACCAGTTGGTCGAACAAGGTGTTCGTCCGGGATTGGCGGTCATCCTCGTTGGCGATAATCCTGCATCACAAGTCTATGTACGTAACAAGGTCAAGGCCTGCGAAGCCGTTGGCATGTATTCATCATTGGATCGCTATCCTGCCGATTTGACCGAAGCAAAACTTTTACAACGCATCCAAGAACTGAACCAAAACCCAGATATTCATGGCATTTTGGTTCAATTACCACTACCCAAACACATCAACGAACACGCGGTTTTAGAAGCCATCGCCCCAGCCAAAGACGTGGACGGTTTTCATCTGATTAATGCCGGTGCATTGATGACCGGTCAGCCCCGTCTACGCGCCTGCACACCATACGGTGTGATGAAAATGCTGGAGTACCACAAAGTACCGGTCTGGGGTGCAAATGCCGTGGTGATCGGCGCATCCAACATCGTGGGCAAACCGATGGCGATGATGCTGTTGCAAGCCGGTGCAACCGTCACGATTTGTAACTCAAAAACCCGTGATTTGGCCTCGCACACGCGCAATGCAGACATCATTGTCGCCGCCGTTGGCCGAATCAACATCCTCACCGCCGACATGGTGCGTGAAGGCGCCGTGGTAATCGACGTCGGTATGAATCGTAACGCCGAAGGCAAACTCTGCGGCGATGTGGATTATGCGGGCGTGAAAGAGGTCGCCGGTGCGATTACACCGGTTCCGGGCGGTGTGGGTCCCATGACCATCACCATGCTGTTGATGAATACGTTAGAATCCGCACAAAACCAGCTCAAATCCAGCTATCTATAACCATAAGAATAAAACAGAGAGACAAATCCCATGGCTACTTTAAAGGACGGCATCATCATCAAAGGCATTACCAAGCAAGAGAAACCTTTTCGTCCGAGCGATTGGGCGGAGCGTTTATGCGGGGTGATGCGCTGCTTTGAACAAGACACCGAAGGCTATAATCACATCACCTATTCGCAATATGTCCGTCCGACGCTGTGGGATGGCGTGAAAAGTGTGATCGTCCACTATGACTTGGAAAAAATTCGTCCCGAAGCCTATCGTTTTTTCCTTGACTTCGCGGGTGACAACAATCTGCAAACCACCGAGTTCATCAACTCCGAATTGGACGGATTGGAACAACTTTAAAAAACGAGAATCCTTTAATGCGTTCTCGTTTATTTTTTGTAAATACCAACAAGCCCAAGGATACCCGCAATGAAATACCGTTTGTTGATCACACTGCTGACCGCATATACACTGCTAACCGCTTGTGAAGCCAACACCAGCAACGTGAACTATGCCAACCCAAGCGTAACCCAAGCCAGCTCATCGGTAGCTAGTGAAATTGCGGCAAAACAAGCCATCCTGCTTGACGTACGTACTCCAGACGAATACGCCAGCGGCCATGTGGCGCAGGCTATTTTAGCGCCGTATGACAGCATTGGCGAAAAGATTGCGCAGATCGCCCCCGACAAGGCGCAGAAAATTTATCTATATTGCCGCTCAGGACGACGCTCCGGCATCGCCACCGAAACATTGAAAAGCATGGGTTATACCAACGTCACGGATTTAGGCGGATTGAGTCATTTAGGGCAATATAGTCTGAGCGTTCAATAACCTGCAGTCATCTCGTACTTAACACAAAGCCCTGTCGTCCAGGGCTTTGTGTTATTTCGGAAAGTGTTCTTTTAATATTTTCAGGGCAATCGCTAGTCCCCAGCCCAACGCCGGCCAGACCACCCACCAATAATCACGATTGGTAAGCGCATTGATAACAAATAAAAAACCGATCACAATGGCATAAATCACCAAACTGCTTCGATAATCAGGTGATGGCTGTGTCGGCGGATTCACTGTGGGCAACGGTTCTACTTTGCTATTCATATCAGTCTCCTGAAGTTGAGAAAAATGAATATCCAACACGGCGGCAATGGATTTTTGTGATTCCAAGCTAATGGCATCGCCTCGCTCTGCCCGCTGAATCGTGCGCAAACTCACTCCCGACATCTGCGCCAATTGCTCTTGCGACCAGCCTTGTTTCAGCCTCAGCTCGCGAATCATACCCAGGTCCTTACTCATAGATGAATATTCGTACCCAACTTAACAGAAAAAGGACACTGTCGGTGACGACAGTTTTACGCCAAAGAAATGACACCGATACGACAGCACTGTAAAATCAATCAGTTAGCAATTCAAAATTCAGGAAAATATCTCAACTATGAGAATAACCCAGAGATTTCCTCAATCGTCCAAACGCTTACCCCTTTTTCAGGACAGTAAAACTCACCGCAGCCCTTTTCATCCAATGTAACTTTTTGCGTACAGTGACCAAGTAAATCCACAAACGTTTTACCCGCATAACGCGTGCCGATCTCCATCATTTTTTGCCCCGCCGCTTGATTGCTGATGAGCACGGCGCAACCATCATGCTGCTCATCCCCCGCGCGAGTCCAGCCGATCAGATGCGGTTCATCCAGATAATCGTGCTGTTCACCATAGGCCAGATGTTTACGCGCTTTGAGCAGGGTTTCAATCCCTTCTACTTTACTCAATGTAATTTCATGCAGCTGTCCATCACCGCCTTTATCCGTGTACTGCGCGCCAAACAAATCGGGGTAAAACACACACGGAATGCCGCCCTGCCGCAGCAAAGTCAGCGCATAGGCAATCGGTTTGAACCAATACGCCACCGGCGCTTCGAGCGCCTGCAGCGGCTGAGTATCGTGATTATCGGTGAAAGTGACCGCCTTATCCGGCATCGCCCCGACCAGGGTATCCTCAAAAATCGTGCTCAAATCGTAGGGCTCTTCACTTTGCGAAGCGGTATGCATGTGTAAATGCAAAGAGCAGTCAAACAAGCTCATGCAGCCTTCGGTCATGGTCATGTATTCTTCGAGCCATTCCAGTTTGCCCGGATACCAGTATTCGCCCACGGCGAATAAATTTTGCCCTGTGTTGGAACGCAATAATTGCAACCACTCTTTGTAAAAGTCGGGCGACTGATGCTTGAGCGCATCCAGACGCACCCCTGCGAAGCCGATTTGATCGTAGTACCATTTGCCCCAGTAATTCAGCTCTTTACGTACCTCGACATTGCGGTGATCAATGTCGCTGAACATCAGATAATCATAGTTACCCATCTCATCACCAACCACATCCTCCCATCCCTCGCCATGACCGTTCATGATGCGATAAATGACGTGCTCGGTCTCGCCTTCGGCATAATCCACACCCGAAAAACAGGTGTAATCCCATTTAAAATTAGAATGTTGTTCGCCTCGACCGGGGAATGTGAATTTAGTATAGCTGCGAATGGCAACCGGATCTGAAAGCACATGCTCACGATTTTCGGGATCGACTTTGACCGCATCGAAATGCTCCAACTCGTCCCCGCCCGCCTTGTGGTTGAGCACAATATCGACGATGGCGCCTACGCCGTTTTCACGCAGGCAATGTACCGCGTGCTGATATTGTTCTTTGGTGCCGTACTTAGTGGCAACGCTGCCTTTTTGATCAAACTCCCCCAGATCAAATAGATCATAAGCATCATAGCCCACGGAGTCCTTGCCCGAGCTACCTTTGTATGCGGGCGGTAGCCACGTCATCGTGATGCCCAAATCCGCCAGATATTTGGCCTGCTCTGATAGCTCCTGCCAAAGCGTGCCACCCTGCGTATACCAATGGAAAAACTGAATCATTGTTCCATTCATGCTGTTGTGTCCTATTCAATGGAGTCAAGAACGCTTGACGACATGAACACCCACACGCGCAATACGGCATGGCCTGATTCATGCATACATCATGAACTCTGTGGGTGCTGACCAAACGGCATTATAAGCCTGTTTAAAAGACAAAGCGGTTACCCCAGCGCACTAAAATGTATCAATGTCGATCAAACACCCCCGATGTATTCCCATAGATACATGAATCAAACCACAATCGGCTCCGGTTCAATCGACACGCCGAATTTGTGTTGTACATCCGCTGCAATTTCCCGTGCCAATTGCATCAGCTGCGCTCCCGTTCCGCCGCCATGATGCACGAGTACCAAGGCCTGTTTAGCGTACACACCGACATGACCATCTGTCGAGCAAAAACCTTTCCAGCCAGCCTGTTCAATCAACCAGCCCGCCGCCAATTTCACACCGCCATCTGCCATGGGATAGCACGGCAATTTTTCATATTGGCTTTTAAGCGCGTCGGCCTGCTGAGCCGACACCACAGGGTTTTTGAAAAAACTCCCTGCATTACCCAACACTTTTGGATCAGGCAATTTACTCTGACGAATCGCAATCACCGCCTGAGCCACATCAGCAGGCATCACATTGCGCCCCACTGTGCGCTCCGCCACCCGTTGCGCGACATCACCGTAGCCCAAAGTCGCCTGCCAATCACTCAGATCATGACGCAGTTTAAAGCACACCGATACGATCAAATAACGTGCCTGCCCAGCGTGTAAGGTATGTTTAAAAATACTGTCCCGATAAGCAAACGCACAATCCTGTACCGAAATCTGTTGCATCTGCCCCGTGGCAAAATCCAGTACATTCACATGCGCAATCGCCTGTCCCGCCTCCATACCGTACGCACCGATGTTCTGCACCGGCGATGCGCCCACCGTACCCGGAATCAAGGCTAAATTCTCGATCCCAGCCCAGCCCTGCGCCACCGTATGCATCACCCAGTCGTGCCAGTTCTCACCCGCCTGAACCTCACACCAAATATGCTGCACATCACGTTGAACCTCACGCACCCCCTTGTTTTGTAAATGCAAAACCAGTGCAGCTATATCCTGTGTCAGCACCAAATTGCTGCCGCCACCAAGAATAAAACGTGGTCGAACGTGTAAATCTTGTTCCGACGCACGCCACCAATTGAGGAACGCCGTCCAATCATCAATGCGCACATAATCGGTCGCCTTGACCGCAAAACCCATGGTGTTATACGCGGTCAAATCCACATCATGCTCGATGCGTACTGCCGCTGAAGAGTCGTTTGTCAAATGCCCGTTTATCATTATTTTCAATGGATACAGTCTAATCAGCCCGCATTATAAGGCTATCGGGTATAATTTGAGCATTATTTAACGAACTCTATCCGTACCGATTAGGAGAAATCATGCCCTCATTTGACACCGTACTCAAAGCCGACGCCGTCGAGCTGCGCAACGCAGTTGACCAAACCAATAAAGAAATCACCGGACGCTTTGATTTCAAAGGCTCGGATGCGCGCGTCGAACAAAAAGAATTCGAGCTGACCGCATTCGCCGACTCAGAATTCCAACTCGGTCAAGTCCTCGACATCCTGCGCAACAAATGCGCCAAACGCAGCGTTGACGTACGTTTCCTCGTCGAAGAAGATGTACAAAAAATCGGTGGCGACAAAGTCAAACAAGTGATCAAAGTTAAAAACGGCGTAGCCTCGGACGACTCGAAAAAAATCGTCAAAATGATCAAAGACTCCAAACTCAAAGTCCAAGCCTCCATTCAAGGCGACGCCGTACGCGTCTCCGGCGCAAAACGCGATGACCTGCAAGCAGTCATGGCACTGCTGCGCAAAGACATGAGCGAGCTGCCATTGACCTTTGACAACTTCCGCGATTAACCCACAGTCGTATTCATGAGCGACCGCCTCAATCAAATCATCACCCGCACCGGCGACGACGGCACATCGTCGCTCGCCGACGGTACACGTCTGCCCAAATCGCATCCGCGTTTCATGGCTTTGGGCGATGTGGATGAACTCAATTCGCACATTGGCGTACTGCGTCAGTCCCTGAGCAGCCCATTTGAGCAAGCACTCGATACTCTACTCAGTAAAATTCAACACCACCTATTTGAAATAGGCTCCGAGCTCGCCGTCCCCGGCATGAGTTTTCTCCGTGCCGACGCATTGAGCCACATCGAATGTTGGTCGGAGAACGCCAACGCGCAACTGCCTCCGCTCAAAGAATTCATCCTGCCGTCTGGCACACGCGCCGCCACACAAGCGCACGTCTGCCGTAGCGTCGCACGCCGCGCCGAACGCAGCCTCGTCGCGCTCAATCAGCTCGAACCATTGAGCGAAGCCAGCCTCAAATACCTCAATCGCTGCTCGGATTTGTTCTTCATCATGGCGCGCCTGATGAACCACAACGCACAAGTTGAGGAAACGTATTGGCGTGGAACTCAATAATTTCTATCAAAATACATAAAAGAAAAAACCCGTGATTTCACGGGCTTTTTAAATTGAACATTGTTCAATTAGTCTTTTTTCACTTCTTTAAAGTCTGCATCAACGACGTCTGCAGGCTGTGGTTTGCCATCATCGGCTGCTGCGCCACCTGCTTGTTCCGCTTGCGCTTTGGCTTGCATATCCGCGTAGATGGCTTCGCCGAGCTTTTGTGACACTTTGGCCAGCTCTTCGGTTTTGGCTTCGATGTCTTCTTTGCTGCCCGTTGGAATGATTTCTTCCAATGCTTTCAATGCAGTTTCG
>CAYPYQ010000112.1:0-2152 GCA_964414735.1 uncultured Hydromonas sp. | reverse complement strand
ATAAAAAACTTTGCTAAAATGCGCCCGTTCTAATACACGGAGAAATGGTGTGAGACAAATATTCTTAGATTTTGAGCAGCCCATTGCAGATTTAGAAAGCAAAATTGAAGAGCTGCGGTTGGTGCAGAGCGACTCGGCGGTGGATATTTCCGAAGAGATTGCGCGCCTGAAGAAAAAAAGCGACGAGTTAACCAAAGACACCTACGCCAAACTCGAACCGTGGCAAGTGGTCAAAGTCGCACGTCACGCGCAACGCCCGTACACACTGGACTATATTGACCTGATTTTTACCGATTTTCATGAATTGCATGGCGATCGTACGTTTGCCGATGATGCGGCGATTGTCGGTGGCTTAGCGCGTTTTGAAGGTCAACCCTGTGTCGTCATCGGTCATCAAAAAGGCCGCGATACCAAAGAGCGCGGTCTGCGTAATTTTGGTATGCCGCGTCCGGAAGGTTATCGCAAGGCTTTGCGCCTGATGCATTTGGCAGAAAAATATCGCCTGCCGATTTTCACATTCATCGACACGCCAGGCGCATACCCAGGCATCGGCGCGGAAGAGCGCGGTCAGTCCGAAGCCATCGGTCGCAATTTGTTTGAAATGACCAAACTCAAAACCCCGATCATTGCCACGGTGATTGGTGAAGGCGGTTCGGGTGGCGCTTTGGCAGTGGCAGTGGCCGATACCGTATTGATGTTGCAATACGCGATTTACTCCGTCATTTCACCGGAAGGCTGCGCGTCGATTCTGTGGAAAAGCGCGGATAAAGCCTCCGAAGCCGCTGAAGCCATGGGCATCACCGCTGCGCGTTTGAAACAGCTCGGTTTGGTGGACAAAGTGCTGAGCGAACCACTCGGCGGCGCACAGCGCAACCACAAAGCAATGGCGCAAACCATCAAAAAAGCACTGGCCGATGCCTTGATTTCTGTGCAAAGCAAACCAACGGATGAACTGTTGACTGCGCGCATGGAAAAAATCATGGACTACGGCAACTTCACCGAAACGAAAAAATAACGCGTCGTATTTAATGATCGGTGGCAAATCAGGGCGCAGGAATGCGCTCTGTTGCTTTATGATTTTGCTATCATGAAGCACCATGAATTTTTCAATACCATGAACGATATGATCCACGCCACCTCATCTATTGATCTGAGTATCCCGACAGCCGTGGCGGTGAGCGGAGGGGTGGACTCCATGTGTCTGCTGCATCTGCTGGCGCAGTACGCGCACGAGCAGAATCAAGTGCTGTGGGTTTTTCATATTCATCATGACTTACAAACCGTTGCTGATGAGTGGCAAACTCTGGTGCATGACACCGCGCAGCGGCTCAACGTGTCGTTTGATACGCAGCGATTGGATGCGACGACGCGAGTACCAGCACAAAGTACTGAGGAATGGGCGCGGCGAGGACGCTACGATGCTTTAGCAAAACTGGCGCAGCAGCATGGCGTTCGGCAAATCGCATTGGCGCATCATCAAGACGATCAAATCGAAACCTATTTGCTGCAAACCGAGCGCGGCGCAGGCGCACGCGGCCGTTCGGCCATGCCGCGACAGCTGGAGCGTCATGGCGTTGTGTGGTTACGCCCGTGGTTGGATGTGCCGAAAAGTGTGATCGTCGATTATGCGAATCAGCACGATATTGCCTATCTGGATGATCCGTCCAATAACGATGAGCGGTTCTCGCGCAATGCCATTCGGGCGCGCTTGACGCAAGCGCCATTGAATATCCGTGAACGACGCGTCATTCTCGATGCCATTCATACCGCGCAACGCGAACAAACCGAGCACAGTACGTGGGCGCAGTCGATTTTAGCGCAGCATCAGGCAGTGCACCGAGCGGACATTGGTGAATGCGGACGTTTGCGTGGTATTGATTTAGCCGGATATTCGCCTGAACAAGCAACCATTCTGCTGCGCGAATGGATGGCGCAGATGGGCTGGCGCATGCCGTCGCGGGCTGCTGTGAACGAGCTGCTCAAGCAACTATCCCAACCGACATTGAACCGGCAAATGTGCTGGCGGCATCCCGATGGCTGGGGCGTCACGCAATTAAAAAACAATTGGATTGCCGCGCAACTGTTACCATCAGGAGAATGGTTTTTAACCGAACCACTGCGACAACGTATTCAGGCTGAACGGCTCACTGTG
>CAYPYQ010000111.1:0-4487 GCA_964414735.1 uncultured Hydromonas sp. | reverse complement strand
ACCGCCGAGTCGCTCTGCACCAACCGCAGCTCTTCAATTTTGCTTTCTAAATCTGCAATGGGCTGCTCAAAATCTAAGAATATTTGTCTCACACCATTTCTCCGTGTATTAGAACGGGCGCATTTTAGCAAAGTTTTTTATACCCATGTGGGTAAAACACCGCACGTCCGTTCGTAAAATCCATGCGCTCCGACCCATGTGAAGCCGCATCAGTACTGCACTTCTACCGGATCCAGACTACGCCACAGATACCACGTGGCCACGCTGGCCCAAGGGGAAAAGCGCTCAAAATACACCTGCCGCGCTTGTTTCGGGGTTAAACGCTGATTCGTATGATATGCCTTTTCCAAGCCACGCAACAGTCCTATATCATCAACCGGAAAAACATTCGGACGCAACAGAGTAAACATCAGAAACATTTCTGCCGTCCAGCGACCGATGCCATGAATGCCGGACAGCTCGGCGATGATTTCCTGATCGGAGCGCTGCGCCCAATAGCGGTCGCCAGTATGGGGGATTTTATGATCCAGAAAAAACTGCGCCACGGCATGTAAATACTGTGCTTTGCGCTCGGATAAACCGACACTGCGCAGCTGTGCGATCTCTTGCTTTAATATGACGCGCGGCGTTAATCGTGGACATAGTACCAATAGTCGCGCCCAAATACTATCGGCGGCACGCACCGAGATTTGCTGCCCCACGACCGAGCGCACCAAGGTGTAAAACGGTTGTCCGCGCGAGGTCATCACGCTCTCGGGATAACATTCGATCAAACCCTTCATCACCGCATCACTGCGCGCCAGCTCATGTATGGCTTGCGCCCAATAATCAGGAGTTTGATGAATGATTTTCGACATGAAAAATATTCAGTGCGGCTGAATTTACGCCCAAGTATCAATCAAAGCCCCACCCTGCTCAATCAAAAAGTGTTTAAATGCCTTGAGTGTCGGCGATAATTTTTTATTTTTCAGATGACTCACACGCCATTGACCTTGAATCGGTGTATCCACCACATCCAACAGTGCGATATAACCCGCCGCCAATTCATGCCGAATGGTACGCAGTGATAAAAAGCTCAAACCCATATTCGCCATCACTGCTTGTTTGATGGTCTCATTGCTCGGCATTTCCATAAACACATTCATCTGTGCGCGATGCTCGTCAAAGCATCGCTCCATCGCGGCACGCGTGCCAGAGCCGCGCTCACGCACGACGATCGGGTATTCGCTGAGCAATTCGTAGCTGATATTTTTCTTGCGTGAGAGCGGATGCGATGGTGCACAGACAAACGCCTGCGGATTACTGGCGAAGGCTTCGCTCACGTATTCAGCCGACTCGGGTGCGCGACCAGAGATGGCTAAATCCACCTCGTTACGCTCAATCATACCAAAAACGTTTTCTTTGTTATCAATATGCAAACGAACATCAATCGTCGGAAACATGCGGTTAAACTGCACCAGCAGCATCGGGATAAAATATTTGCTGGTGCTGACAATCGCCAGGTCAATTTGACCGCGCTTCATCCCCGCATGCTCGGCCATGACGGCTTCTAAATCCTTGAGCGACGCAATCACATGCCCCACCTGCGCCATAAAATCGTGTCCGGCGTTGGTCAGGCGAATATTACGCCCGACATTTTCAAACAAGGCGATGCCGAACTCATCCTCCAGCTGACGCAACTGCATGGACACTGCGGGCTGGGTGATGAATAGTTTTTCCGCCGCTTTTGAGACCGACCCCAGTTTGGCCACCTCAAAAAAAGTTTTAAGCTGACGCAAGGTATAGTTAGGCATGACATGCTCCGTGTGTTGAGTACTGTTATCGCTATTCGTTCATTTTTACTGGTTGATTTAATTTTTTTTTAAAAACCGCTTGAACAATCAAATCTCGCTAATTTTTAGATAAAAATGAAATATTTTTCTGAAGATCATACCAATTTAAACCTCGGTTATCAATTTTTTTGATATACCCGCACCAATTTGATGCGTTTTTTTATCAATCCATCCTCATTCAGAACACCATCAGCCAATCAAATCAACCGTATCCATGACGTTTCACATTGCCGCATCAAGTCGCCTGCTTTACAATGGCGCATTCATGCTTTTTTCTGGAGAAACACCCTCATGGCCGAACCCTATATCCCTGAACAATTGCGCATCGCCCCCTCGATTTTATCGGCGGATTTCGCCCGACTCGGCGAGGAAGTTCGCGCCATCGAAGCCGCCGGTGCCGACTGGGTACACTTTGACGTAATGGACAATCATTACGTGCCCAATCTGACCATCGGCCCGCTGGTATGCGAAGCGATTCGCCCGCACGTGCAGATTCCGATTGACGTACATTTGATGGTCGAGCCGGTGGATGCATTGATTCCGATGTTTGCCAAAGCAGGGGCGAACATCATTACGTTTCACCCCGAAGCCTCGCGCCACATCGACCGCACATTGGCGTTGATCCACGATCACGGCTGTCAAGCCGGCTTGGTATTCAACCCAGCCACACCGCTGTCGTTCATGGATCACGTGATGGACAAACTGGATGTCGTGCTGCTGATGAGCGTGAATCCGGGCTTCGGCGGACAAGCATTCATTCCCGAAACACTGAATAAGCTGCGCGCCGCCCGTGCCAAAATCGACGCACACATGCAATCCGGCGGACAAAAAATTTTGCTCGAAATCGACGGCGGCGTGAAAGTGGATAACATCGCGCAGATCGTCGCGGCTGGTGCGGACGTCTGTGTCGCGGGCAGTGCCGTATTTGGCGCGCCTGATACAGACAGCGGCTATCGAGGGGTTATGCAAGCGCTGCGCGCGTCCGTCCCAACCAAAGGCTGAATCATGTCGCATACTCGCCGATAAATCTTCTCGAATGGCCGCCCAACAATGATAAAATGGCGGTCATTATTTTTTGCTATAAATCCTGCTACAAACACACAAAGTCAGTCTTTATTTTTCACTTTAAGAAAGCCTATCATCATGAGCACACAGACACCTGAGATGTCTCGCAAAATGGCCAATGCCATTCGAGTTTTATCCATAGACGCGGTTGAAAAAGCCAAATCCGGCCACCCAGGCGCACCGATGGGCATGGCGGAAATCGCTCAAGTCTTGTGGGGCAGCCATCTGAGCCACAACCCGAAAAACCCGAATTGGTTCAATCGCGACCGCTTCGTACTGTCCAATGGCCACGGCTCCATGTTGATCTACTCCCTGTTGCATTTGACCGGCTACGACTTACCGATGGAAGAGATTAAAAACTTCCGCCAACTACACAGCAAAACTGCGGGGCACCCTGAATACGGCATCACCCCAGGCGTTGAAACCACCACCGGACCGCTCGGACAAGGGATTGCCAACGCCGTTGGTATGGCACTGAGCGAAAAACTGCTCGGTCAAGAATTCAACAAGCCCGACCACAACATCGTAGACCACTTCACCTACGCCTTCTTGGGCGACGGCTGTATGATGGAAGGCATCAGCCATGAAGCCTGCGCATTGGCCGGTACGCTGAAACTGTCGAAACTAATCGCATTCTGGGATGACAACGGCATCTCTATTGACGGTCACGTCGAAGACTGGTTCTCCGATGACACACCGGCACGCTTTGCCGCCTATGGCTGGAATGTGATTGCCAACGTGGATGGCCACGACACCGCCGCCATTGAAGCCGCGCTGATCGCTGCCCAAAACCAAGCCAAAACCGTAGAAGGCAAGCCAACCCTGATCTGCTGCAAAACCGTGATTGGTAAAGGCGCACCGAATAAACAAGGCACGCACGACGTACACGGCGCCGCACTGGGTGCAGATGAAATCGCCGCGACCCGCGCCGCACTGGGCTGGACTGAAGAGCCATTCGTCATTCCTGCGGACATCAAAGCCGCATGGGATGGCACTGCCAAAGGCGCAGAGCTCGAAGCTGCATGGGATGCCCACTTCGCCGCCTATCGCGCCGCCTATCCAGCGGAAGCGGCCGAATTTGAACGCCGCATGAACAAACAATTGCCAACAGGTTTTGCAGAAAAACTGCAAGGCGTATACGCACAAATCGCCGAGAAAACCGATGCAGTGGCCACGCGCAAAGCCAGCCAAAACGCCTTAGATGCATTGGCGCCCTTGCTTCCAGAGTTTTTCGGCGGCTCAGCGGACTTGACCGGCTCAAACCTCACCAATTTCAAAGGCTGCATCCGCGTCAAACCAGGCGTCTGGGGCAATCATTTATCCTACGGCGTGCGTGAATTTGGCATGGCCGCGATGATGAATGGCATGGCACTGTACGGTGGCTATCTGCCATACGGCGGCACCTTCCTCACCTTCTGCGACTACTCGCGCAACGCGATTCGCATGGCTGCTTTGATGAAACAACGCGTGATTCACGTCTTCACCCATGACTCCATCGGTCTGGGCGAAGACGGTCCGACGCATCAAAGTATCGAGCACGTGCCAAGCCTGCGCATCATCCCGAATCTGGATGTATGGCGTCCGGCGGAT
>CAYPYQ010000110.1:0-1528 GCA_964414735.1 uncultured Hydromonas sp. | reverse complement strand
CCGTAGATCACGCCGTAGCGCGTCACGTCGAGCGGACGCGAGAGAATGTGCGAGGACATATCGGCGACGAGGAACGAGCCGCGCGCCGCTAAGTCATCGGCGACCGACTGCGGCGCGAACCATTCCACGCCGTGGATGGTTTCGTTGGTGCAGAGGTTGACGTAGTTCGGCGTGTCGGACAATTGCCACGTGTCTGGCTCTGGGAAGTAGAGGTATTTGCCATTGCCGTCGTCAGAATTGGCGATGATACGGCATTCGCCGCCGCGCTCTTGGGCGTAGCGGTCGGCTTCTTTTTGCGTTTTCACCGACCATGCGCCGGACACCACGCTGTTGACGGTGGCGTTGCCATTGCCGAGCAGGTTCAGCGGGATGATGGCGTTTTCACCGATCGCGCCGCCTTGCATGAATAGGATTTGGTAGTTGTCCGGAATGTTGAGCAAACGGCGAAACGCTTCGCGCGTGCGCAGAAACACTTCGGTGTACACCGCGCCGCGGTGACTCATTTCCATGATGGATACGCCGGTACCGTTGAAATCCAGTAGTTCGGACTGCATTTTTTCTAATACGGGCGTGGGCAAAGCGGCGGGACCCGCCGCGAAATTGTGGATGCGATGGCTCATAGGTTAACTTCAGTGAAATCAAAGGGAATGGCTCTATTATCGCTGAAAATGTGGCGTTGACCTAAGTTTTTTGCGGTGAAATGCCGCTGGTGTGCGGCGGTAGTGGAATGTGTTTGAGGTGCGTGGTGTTGTGCTGATGCGGAAAAAGGATGAAAAACAGATCAAAAAGGGCGCAAATCTGCGCCCTTGGTTTGAGTTAGCGTTGTTTATTCGCTCGGTGTTTCGGTGGAGTTTTCTACTTCATCGCTATCGTCGTCGGTTTCGTCTTCTTCATCCACCGACATCATGACTTTTTGAACGCCGCTGAGTACGTCTCCGTCGTCCAGTCCGATCAGTGTCACACCCTGCGTTGCGCGGCCGACCACACGAACCTCAGCGATACGGGTGCGTACCAGTGTGCCGCCTTGGGTAATCAGCATGATTTGATCGTCTTCTTCGACCAACTGCGCGGCGACGACTTTACCAGTGCGCTCAGAGGTTTGGATGGCGATCATGCCTGTGGTGCCGCGACCGTGGCGGGTGTATTCGGTGATCGGTGTGCGTTTGCCAAAGCCGTTTTCGGTGGCAGTGAGTACAAACTGATCTTCGGTTTCAGCGACCAGCAGCGAGATGATGCTTTGACCTTCTTCAAGGTTCATGCCGCGCACGCCACGCGCGCCGCGACCCATTGGGCGCACGTCGTTTTCGTCAAAGCGCACGGCTTTACCCGCGTCGGAGAACAGCATCACGTCGTGTTGACCATCGGTAATCGCTGCGCCGATGAGGTAGTCGCCTTCGTCCAGCGTGACGGCGATGATGCCGGCTTTACGCGGATTGGAGAAATCGGACAGCGGGGTTTTCTTGACCGTACCCATGCTGGTGGCCATGAAGACGTATTGGTCTTCTGGGAAGCCATCGCGTGCGTTGAT
>CAYPYQ010000109.1:0-4525 GCA_964414735.1 uncultured Hydromonas sp. | reverse complement strand
CGAGGGCGAGGGTCAAACGGCGCACACGCAATTTAACATCGACCAAATCGCAGGCGACTACACCGCCGTACGCGTGAAAATTTTCACCGGCCGCACACATCAAATTCGTGTGCACAGCGCGTCGATTGAGCATCCGATCGTTGGTGACGATAAATACGGTGATTTTGAGCTAAATAAGGCGCTGGGCAAAACCACCAGTGGCCGGATGTTCCTCCACGCGCACAGTTTGAAATTCACCCATCCACAAACGGGTGAAACGCTGACGTTGAGCGCTCCGATTCCACAGGCATTCACTGAGTTTATCCAACATCATGGCTAAAAAAAACATCTTAGAGGATTTTCAACGGACCATGGCGCTGAAAAATGCGGCCATTCAGGCGTGCAATGAGCAGCGTTATGCCGACAGCGCCCGCCTCGGCAGCGAGTCGCTGACGCAGGAATCTGCGTGGGTGCGCGCTCAGGCGGCGATTCATCGGCGTGTGTTATCGTTTTCACTGTTTGGCGACAATCCGATTTACTGCGAAACGGCGATTCTCAACGCACAAGCCATGCCCAATATCTACCCCGACTGGCAAATGTGGCTGTACCACGATACCAGCGTACCGGAGCATGTGTTGGCGCGTTTACGCCAGCATGGCGTGCGCTTGATGGATGTAACAAAACTGGGCATCAGCCACTGGCCGGGGACGTTTTGGCGCTTTCACGCGGTGAGCGAGCCGCACATCGAGAAGGTGCAATTTCGCGATGCCGACTCGCTCATCAGCTCACGCGAAGCGCAATGGGTGCGGCTTTGGCTGGATTCGCCGCAGCCGTTTCATGTGTTTCGCGACTGGTATTCACACTTGGATTTGATGCTGGCGGGGATGTGGGGCGCGCACGCGCCGCTGCTGGCGCAGTTGCCGCAGTGGATCGAGTCGCACCTGAAAACCCAAACGCAGCTGCATCCGACGCATGCCGATCAAATATTTTTGGCACACGTGGTGTGGCCGCGCATCGCGCCTTACAGCTTGGTGCATGACACGGTGCATGATTTACCGTTCGCCACGCCGATTGATTCGCCCCGCCCCGCCATGAGCGGCGGCAGCTCGCTGGGGGGATTCAATGCCAAACAAATCACGGTCACGCTATCGGCTCCGGCGACGGAATATCGTGTGACCATTTATGACGCGCGGGGTGACGTGGTCATGAGCTATCTGCGCCACACGAATCACGGTAAGGATGTGTTTGAACTACCGATGCAGTACCACGAACGCATCCGTGTGGGCGAATGGCGCATCGAGTATCTGCCGATCATGCCGTGAATTTACGGGCGATAGCGCAGCAATGCGACCCAGTCGTGTTGATTCATATTGTCTTGCGTTTGCGAATCCACACGGCAAATCGGCATATCATCCGCATCCCATACCGCCGTTGGCCATGAGCCGCTGCGCGTTGGCAAGGTGTATTTTTCGGATAGCGCACCACGTGCATTGAGCGCCAATTCACGCATGGTGACGGCCTGAACCACATTACCACCGACGCTGTAGGCGCGTGTTTTCGTCACATCCACCACAATGTCGCAGTGACTTTTTAACGATTGTTCGTCGTTGTAATGCGTCTTCAGCCATTTACGGAATCCCGCCACACCAAAGATATGCTGCGATTCACGCACATAGCACAGTAAATCGCCTACTTGCAGCGGTGTTGTCAGTGGATCACGCAGGCGAAAAGCAAACGCATTCGGATCGGCGTTTGCCTCCGTATGCCCCCATCCGATGTGTGATTTAACTTCAGCGGCATACGCCCGTTTGATGTAGCGAATATGCCCATCGGTGAAATGAAATTGCGTATCGCTAAAGCCCGCCATGCGCATGAGGTAGCTGATGAATGCGCCCGACCACGGGGTATCGACAATCTGCGTTCGGGTGAGCGCGTCATTGAGCGCAACATCGGGATAGCACGGTGGCGTTTGTCCGCGAAAAAGATCGCCCAGCCCAACGCTGTTTTGCCAATAATGCTGCACCCGTCGCCACGCGGGACTGCCGTCGATCAAAGTGTCGCGTTCGGCCTCCATCGGGCCGATTTTGATGAGCTGCCCATCGGCATTGATGTACGGTTCGCGCCAGAGTCGATGCTCTTGACAGGCCAGTTGCGCGGCGTATTCGGCAGGCGTTTGCGGGATTTTTCGAGCGCATAAATCGCCCTGAGCTTGCGCGATATTCGCCCAAGCCAAAACACCGAGCCAAATCGCAATGCGTTTCATCACTCCATCTCAAAAATCGCTAAACTGCCGCGCAAATTTGGTAAAAACCGCACTTCCTGCTGATCGTGCAACACCGTTCGGCGCGTCACGCGACAATTGAGGTCGCGCGCGAGGATTTCAAAATCATTCAACGTGAGCACGCGCACGTTCGGCGTATTGTACCACTCATACGGCAGGGTTTTGGACACCGGCATGCGTCCGCGCAACACGGACAGACGATGCGGCCAGTAGCCAAAATTCGGCACGGAGACGATGGCTTTTTTGCCCACGCGCACGATTTCGCGCATGATGTTTTCGGTTTCGTGCACCGCCTGTAAGGTCAGCGACAGCACGACCACATCGAAACTATCGTCGCTAAACCACGACAAGCCGGATTCCAAATCCTGCTGCAACACATGCAGACCTTTGGCAACACAGGCCGCGATATTGCTGTCATTTTTCTCAATACCGTAGGCAGTAACGCGGCGCTCGCGGATCAGTTTCGCCAGCAGCGTGCCATCACCACAGCCCAGATCGAGCACATGCGCACCCTCGGGAATCCAGCGGCTGATGACATCAAAATCAGGACGATCCGTGCCCGCCAATACCGCGGCCGGATTGAATGGCTGTACTGCCGCCGTAGATGCGGACGCATTGATTTGACTCATATTACACCTCCTGCGCCACGGCAATATTATTGAAATACGCGCGCACCACATTGTGATAGCGTTCATCGCACATCAAAAACGCATCGTGCCCATGCGGCGCGTCGATTTCGGCATACGCCACTTTTTTGCGATTTTTCACCAACGCCTGCACCAGATCATGGCTGTGCTCGGGCGAGAAGCGCCAATCGGTCGTGAACGACACCACGAGGAAATCCGCCTGCACGCGCTCCGTCGCACTGTACACGTCGGCCTGTGGATTTTTATTGCCATCCGCTTTGGCCAGATCAAAATAATCCAGCGCGCGGGTAATCAACAAATACGTATTCGCATCGAAATAGGTCGCAAATTTATCGCCTTGATAATGCAAATACGATTCGATTTCAAAATCCACGCCGTAGTCAAAACGATACGAATCGCGCGCCTGATCCTGCGCATGCTCCAGCGGGCGCAGCTCACGGCCAAACTTCTCCGCCATATCGTCGTCGGACAAATACGTGATGTGTCCAATCATACGCGCCACGCGCAGACCGTTTTTCGGCACCACGCCGTGTTCGTAAAAATGCCCGCCGTGAAAATCCGGATCGGTCAAAATCGCCTGCCGCGCCACATCGTTAAACGCGATATTCTGTGCCGACAGGCTGGTGCTCGAGGCCACCACCACGCAGTAGCGCAATAATTCGGGATAACGCACACTCCACGCCATCGCCTGCATCCCGCCGAGCGAACCGCCCATGACCGCCGCCCACTGCGCAATGCCAAGCGCATGCATCAGACGTTTTTGCGCATCCACCCAGTCCTCCACCGTGACTACGGGGAAATCCGCGCCATACGGTTTGCCGGTATCGGGATTGGTGTGCATCGGCCCCGTCGAACCAAAGCACGACCCCGGATTGTTCACGCCGACCACGAAAAACCGGTTGGTATCCACCGGTTTGCCCGGGCCGACCATATTGTCCCACCAGCCCGCATCGCCGTTTTCATACAGCCCAGCGACGTGGTGCGAGGCGTTCAATGCGTGGCAAATCAGCACCGCATTGTCGCGTGCCGCATTCAGCGTGCCGTAGGTTTCATACATCAGCGTGTAGTCGCGCAAGGAAGCACCGCTTTGCAACGGCAGCGGCTCGCTGAAATGCAGCGTCTGCGGCACGGGTCTTAAAACCTCGCTCTGGCTCGTGTGTATCTGGCTCATGTGTGTCGTCTGCCTCATGATTCGCCCATAAAAAAACCCAAGTTACATCTGGTCAATTGAAAAACTGCCAAACGCCACTTGGGTGTGTTTCGTTTAGCCGTTTTGGTTGAAAAGATTTTACTTTTCCAACCGCGCCCGCAAGCAGAAATCAAATCGGCGCTGTTTCAATGGGTGACAATGTACCACAAGGTGGGGCAACTGGCAAATTTTGGCGTTACCTCGGTATGTCTCCCGAGCAATAATTACTGCACGCCCAGACGCTGCAAAGCGGCTTTTGCATCTTCATTACCCGTTGCCGCCGCCTTACGATACCACTCAATGGCCTGCGCACGATCCACAGGTACGCCAAGACCTTGCTCGTACAATCGTCCTAAGGCCACCATCGCGGGCGCTGCCACGTGATCGCCGCGTTGGGCGGAAGTCGTATACCACGCTCGCGCCTGCGCC
>CAYPYQ010000108.1:0-8447 GCA_964414735.1 uncultured Hydromonas sp. | reverse complement strand
AGCTGGCCATCGGCGGTCAATTGCGGATTGCGCGCGTTGCGTAAATCAGCCCACGGTACGGGGCGTGGGCTGGATGGGTTTTGAGCGGTCATAAAGGCTCCTTGGGAAGGTCGGTTTTATCCATCCGACGTGGAATGCGAAAACAGAATCGGTTGGCGCTGTCGCGCTCCAACACCAGTTTGTATGCAGGGTCAAATTCGCCTGCGCCGCCCATGAGTTGAGCAGCGATGGGCATTTGTCGTCCGCCGCGATCGTACAGTACGGCGAGCAGAACCTGCGCTGGGCGGCCAAACTCAAACAACTCGTTGAGCGCGCCACGCACGCTACGCCCGCTGTTCAGAATGTCGTCGCACAGAATCACGGTGCGGTTTTCGATGTCAAACGGGATGTCGGTGGTTTTGATGTTGGCGCTGATGCCTTTGGTCGCGTAGTCGTCACGGTAAAAGGAGATGTCCAGCGTGCCGTAGGGTTCGTCCAGCCCCAAATCGCTGTGCAAACGCTGCGCCAACCACGCGCCGCCGCGATGAATGCCGACCAAAGCGGGCTTCTGCTCGGAACGGGCGAACAAATCACGCAATTGTCCGAGCAATTGGCCGTATAAATGTTCTGCGTCGGGGATGTGGGAGTTGGGTGCGTCGAAATCGGACAAATGGGACATGGCAAACACCGTAGAAAGTAGTCTGCCCGATATTTTAACCGAAGCGCTGTGTTTTAGGGGAAGTTTTGTGGGAAAAATTCGGGTGGTCTGAGAGGGCATGAGTTTAGGGCTGTGCGGCTCGTTCGTCCAAAAACTGCTGCAAAATCACGGCGGCGGCGCGATCGTCCTGCGCTACGGCGCGGGTTTGTCCGCGTGCATTGGTGCGGGCGGTGTTGGGCAAAACCGCGGATGAGTAGCGCTCGTCAATCAAGTGAACGGGCAGGTTAATAGCGGTGCTCAGTTGTACATGAAAGTCAGTACATACT
Source organism: uncultured Hydromonas sp. (assembly GCA_964414735.1). Lineage (GTDB taxonomy): Bacteria > Pseudomonadota > Gammaproteobacteria > Burkholderiales > Burkholderiaceae > CTSOIL-112. The sequence continues at coordinate 7,484 of CAYPYQ010000108.1, read as the reverse complement.
TGCGTCATGGCGTGCGCTGTGCCGTCAGGCTGACGTGGCATACCCAGCACCAGCGCATTGGCCTGCCAGTCGCGGATGAGCTGCTGGATGCGGCGAATGACGGCTTTGGCATCGCCGTTATGGGTAATGATTTCCAGCGGCTCGGCGTGCTGCGTGAGTGTGTTGCCTACGGCGACGCCAACGCGCTTGAGACCGTAATCAATGCCGAGGATGGTGCGGGCGTTGTTCATCAGGCGTGTCCGGCGGTACCGCTGATCATGGTTTCAGAAATGCCCAGCAGGCGCATGGCTTGGGCGTACTTCTCATTCGGGAGGGTTTCAAACAGCACGTGCTCATCCGCTGGTACGGTCAGCCACGCATTCTGAGCCAGTTCGTCCTCGAGTTGGCCTGCGCTCCAGCCGGCGTAGCCGAGTGCCAATAGCATGTGCTCGGGGCCTTGTCCCTGCGCCCAGTCCTCCAAAATATCGCGCGAGCTGGTCAAGCCTAAGCGGTCGTTGATGCGTACGGTCGAGGCGTATTTTTGAAACGGCGCGTGCAGAACAAAGCCGCGCTCGGTTTGCACTGGGCCGCCGAGCAAAACGGCTTGGTCGGCACGGGCGGTAGGCTCGATGCGGATGCTGTCGTTTTCATCTGAGAGTTTGTCGAGTATTTCGGATACTTTGACATCTGCCGTACGATTGACAATCAGTCCCAGCGCGCCGCTGGCGCTGTGCTCGCAAATGTAGATGACGGTGCGGTCAAAGGCGTCGCCGTGCAGATGTGGCATGGCGATCAGGAATTGGCCGGTCAGATCCATTTTGGCTGGAGGTGTATCCAGCGTGGTTTTTTTATCTATGTTCATGCGTTCCATTGTAACGGTTACGTTGCGGTTTGTGAACTGAGAGCGATGTTTGGGTGGGTGTATGTCTGGTTTAACACTTAAATCGGGGTATTTGCGCAAAAAACAAGCAAATGGATGAAGGTGCGTCGTTTTTTGTGTGAGGGGTGTTGTCGATTTTTTGCCGCAAAAAATGATAAAAATTTTTCTTGGCGCTTTTTCTTAAATGCTTACTTTTACAACCTTTTGTAGTGCCTTGTTTTTAATACGAAAAATTTTCGCGATTTTTCCGGAAAAAGTGAGCTAACTCTTTGTCTTTATTGAGAAAAATGACTTTCGGCTTGACTGGATTCGCGCCATGCCGTAAAGTTGTGAAAAACGTGGTAAAAAGTGTTTTTTGGTGGGAGAAAAGGGGTTTTCACTCGCCAAATCGACACTCAAGTGAACCTGATGAGGTTCTTTTAAACAAGGGTAAAACGTGTATATCGGTAACTCCTCGCTTTCATTGGATGCCAAAGGCCGGATGATGATCCCGACCAAGCACCGTGACGCGCTCATGACTGAGTGCGGAGGGCAATTGTACATCACGCGTAGCCCTGAAGGCTGTTTATTGCTGTTGCCGCTGCCGGTTTGGGAGCAAATGGCAGCGCAAATCGCCACTTGGCCATCTGGTTTGAATGTTTGGCGTCGGATTTATTTTTCCAATGCCGAGCCGGTCACTTGGGACAGCGCCGGACGGATTTTGATTCCGCCGGCTTTGCGTACCAAGGCTAAGTTGGAAAAAGACATCGAGCTGCTCGGTAATGGTTCGCATTTTCAAATCTGGAATGCTCAGCTGAACGAGCAGATCGAGGAAGAGGCTTTGGCGGGCGACACGCCAGAGATCATCCAAAACTTCGCCTTCTGACGACTCATGGATACGCAAACGCATATCACCGTGATGCTCAACGAGGCGGTGCAGGCCTTGGTTATTCGGCCTGATGGGGTGTACGTCGATGGGACGTTTGGGCGTGGCGGACATTCCAAATTGATTTTGTCGCAGTTGGGAGAAGGCGGGCGACTTTGGGTGTTTGATAAAGATCCGCGTGCCATCGCCGCTGCGCAAGAGTTGGCCAAAAAAGATGTGCGCGTGCAGGTGGTGCATGACAGTTTCAAAACCATGTCGGCGCATTTGGCCAAAAGCAGTGTGGATGGGGTTTTGTTGGACTTGGGCGTGAGCTCGCCGCAGATTGACGAAGCTGAAAGGGGTTTCAGCTTTCGTCAAGACGGGCCGCTGGACATGCGCATGGATGACAGCCGCGGACAGACTGCAGCGCAATGGCTTGCAACGGTAGAGGAGGCTGAGCTGGTGCGGGTGATTCGCGAGTATGGTGAGGAGCGTTTTGCCAAGCCGATTGCCAAGGCGATCGTAGCGCGACGGACGCAAAAACCGTTTATGACCACACTGGATTTAGCGGGTGTGATTGCGGGGCAGGTGAAAACCTTTGAAAAAGGACAACATCCGGCGACGCGCACGTTTCAGGCGATACGCATTGCGGTGAATGACGAGCTGGGCGATTTGAGCGAGACCTTAACGGCGATTTTGGGGTTGCTCAAGCCAAAAGGGCGAATGGCGGTGATCAGCTTTCATTCGCTCGAGGATCGACCAGTCAAACAGTTCATCGCGCAGCACAGTCGACATCAGGCGGATTGGGCGCGGTTACCACTGACCGACGCGCAGTTGCCGAAGTTGGCGCTGACTGATTTGGGTAGGCAAAAGCCCAGTGAAGACGAAATTTTGCACAATCCGCGCTCGCGTTCAGCGATTTTACGTGTGGCGGAGAAAAACGACGAATAACCGTTTGGAAAAAATCGCTTGGAAAAGGTTGCAATCAAATGTATAGCTGGCGTGGCTCCATTATCTTGTTAAGCGCAGTCATTGTCATGGCAATGATGGTGGTTAATGTACGCCATCAGGCTCGTGTTTTGACTGTGCAGTTGGAGCAAGCGCGGGCGTATGAACAGCAGCTGCAAGTGGAATGGAGTACGCGCCAAGTGCAGCAAGTTTCCGCTGCGAAAAACGACAAGATTGCTGAATTGGTTGGTCGTCAGGATATGCAGCGTGTCGATCCGAGCGTGACCTACTACATGAATCCTAATGCAAGCACAGTGAGCGAAGGCGCGGTCACTTCGTCTGCGACCAACGCTGCTAATACAAAAACCACTGCGCCAACCGCATCTGTGGTGCAGTCGCAACCTCAAGTCCAAACCCAATCTCAAGTGACTGGCGCAGGAGCAAAACCATGAATTGGTCTTCCCATCCTGCGTCTAAAGATAATAAAAAAGCCAAGGCCGCATTTCCTCTGGAGATGTGGCGTTCCACCATTATGCTGGCTGTTTTGACCTTCGCGTTGGCATCCTTGGCGCTGTGGGCGATTAAAGTTCAATTACTGGATAACGACTTTTTGCAAAGCAAAGGTGAAGCGCGCTATTCACGTCTATTGGAAATTCCCGCGCCGCGCGGCAAAATCTATGATCGCAACGGTGTGGTGTTGGCCTCAAACGTCCCGGCGCGCGCCATCTGGGTGATTCCTGAAGAAGTCAAAATGAATGCCAAGCAGGAAAACGAATTGGCGCGTCTCTTAGAAATGGGTGTGCCAGACATTCGCAAAAAACTCGCGCAGGACAATAAACGTTTTGTCTATCTGCGACGGCAAGTACCACAAGACGTCGCCGATAAAATCAAGGACATGAAAATCCCCGGCGTTTACAGTCAAAAAGAAGTCAAACGAGATTACCCGCAAGCTGCGGTTTTTGCGCATTTAACGGGCTTTACCAATATCGAAGGTGAAGGTCAAGAAGGGCTGGAAGCCGTTTACGACAAAGAAATCCAAGGCGTACCGGGCGCGCGCAAAGTGCTGCGTGACCGTCTGGGTAATGTGATTGAAGACGAAGGCGTAATGACCGAAGCGCGTCCGGGCAAGGATGTGTACCTGTCACTGGATGCGCGCGTGCAATACATCGTTTACACCGCATTGCGTGAGGCGGTTGAATACCATCGTGCGAAAAGCGCCTCTGCGATGGTGATTGACACGCGCACGGGTGAAATTTTGGCTTTGGTTAACTATCCGGCGTATGACCCGAATGTGCGCAAAAACATGAATTCGGACTTGATCCGCAATCGCGCGGTCACTGACGTGTTCGAGCCGGGATCCACGCTCAAACCGTTTACGGTGAGTTTGGCTCTGAATGAAGGCAAAGTGAAACCGCAAACCATGATTGCGACCGGTAATGGCAAGCTGACCATTGGTGACGCCACCATCAGCGACTCGCATGAGAATGGAACGCTGACGGTACAGCAGGTCATTCAGAAATCTTCCAATATTGGTACGAGCAAAATCGCCTTCATGCTGGAGCCAAAAGACATGTGGGATATGTTCACAAAGGTGGGCTTTGGCAAGCCGTACAAAATCGGCTTTCCGGGTGTGGCGGCCGGCTTGTTGCGACCATACAAAAACTGGCAGCCGATTGAGCAGGCAACCATGTCCTACGGCCATGGGATTGCGATTTCACTGCTGCAATTGACCCATGCTTACACCATTTTCGCGCGTGACGGCGAGCTGATTGATTTGACCTTGATTAAGCGTGAAAACAATGATCCGGTGCCAGGACAGCGTGTATTGTCGCCAGAAACAGCCAAAGAAATGCGCACCATGATGCACATGGCAACCGAGCCGGGCGGTACTGCACCGAAGGCACAAGTGATCGGCTACACGGTCGCTGGCAAAACCGGTACGGCCTACAAAGTCGAAGGCAATGGTTATAACAAAAACAAATATGTGGCCAGTTTCGCCGGTCTCGCGCCGGTGAGCGATCCGCGCATTGTGGTATCGGTGATGGTGGACGATCCGACCGCCAACGGACACTTTGGTGGTATCGTCGCCGCGCCAATTTTCAGTCAAATTGTTTCAGAAACCCTGCGTACTTTATCGGTCACTCCCGATGCGCCGTACAAAACCTCGATCAATCAGGACGGCGGCACAGAGGAGGCCATGTAATGAAAAACACAACCATGAATACTCGCGCCAATCAACTCTCTGCGCTACAAGCAACAACACTGACACAAGTCATGGCAGCGCTGGGAACCTATGCGCAACAGCAGAAACACCTGTCCAGCGACAGTCGCAAAATCCAGTCGGGCGATGCATTCATTGCCTATCCGTTTGATCCGTTGGCATCCGATAGTGACAAGCATGATGGTCGTAGCTATGTGGATGTGGCAGTGCAAAAGGGCGCAGGCGCCGTGCTGTGGCACGAGGGCAAACCCATGCCGACATTGGCCATTCCGGCGCGTGCTGTTTCACAGTTAAACGTGTTGGCAGGTCATATGGCGCATGTTTACTATGGCAAACCATCTGAGGCCATGCGCATGATTGCGATCACGGGTACCAATGGTAAAACCTCCAGTGCACAATGGCTCGCGCAAATTTTGGCAAAACACGATCTGCCGTGCGGCATCATGGGCACGCTCGGGGTGGGCTTCCCGGATGCGATGCAAGAAACCGGCTTTACCACGCCGCAAGCGATCGAAGTACACCGCTACCTTGCCGACATGCGTGCACAAGGCGCTCAGGCTATGGCGATGGAAGTGTCGTCACACGCATTGGAACAAGGGCGTGTGAACGGTGTGGCTTATGAAGTGGCACTGTTTACCAATCTGTCGCGTGACCATCTGGATTACCACGGCGATATGGCGAGCTACGAAGCAGCCAAAGCCCGTTTGTTCACATGGAATACGCTGAAAAATGCAGTCATCAATACCGATGACGAAGTCGGCCTGCGCTACGCGCAAACCGCCGAGCAATGTGGTGTGACCGTGATTGGCTACGGTGTGAATCCGCAACCGAACGGCGTGAAACATTATTTGCAAGCGAGCAACATTGACCAATCCGGTGCTATGACGCAATTCGTATTGAATGTGGATGGCAGCAGCTACACCGTGACTTCGCGTCTGGTGGGTGAATTCAATGTCATGAATATGCTTGGCGTACTCGGTGTTTGTATGGCGCTGGGTTTGAATGTGGCGGATTGCGCGGCTGACTGCGCGGATATTGCTCCAGCGCCGGGACGCATGCAACGCTTTGGTGGCGATGGTGAACCTTTGGTCGTGGTGGATTTTGCGCACACGCCGGATGCGTTGGAAAAAACCTTGGCGGCGCTCGCGCCAATTGCACGGCAACGTGGCGGCCAATTGACCTGCGTGTTTGGCTGCGGTGGCGATCGTGATCCGGGCAAACGACCACAAATGGGTGCGATTGCACAACAGTTAGCCGACCGCGTGGTGGTGACCTCGGACAATCCGCGTACCGAAAATCCAGAGCAGATCGTGCGTGACATTCTCGCCGGTATGCAGCAGAACGAGCAGTTGCGCGCCGAGGTACATCGTCCGACTGCGATTGACCAAACCGTTGCCGCAGCCGATGCGGCCGACGTGATTTTAATTGCCGGTAAAGGACACGAGCCGTATCAAGACATTCAAGGGGTAAAACATCCGTACTCCGATTTGGTTCAGGCCGAGCAGGCCTTGCAACAATGGCGCGGTTTGTCAACGACTGGTATGACTACTCTACAGCAAGCCGGTGTTTGGCTGTCTGCGCGCGAAGTACACGGTGAGCAAACGCTGTTCAAACGGGTGTGCACCGATACACGTGCCGTGCGTGCGGGTGATTTGTTCGTCGCGCTCAAGGGCGAGCGTTTCGACGCGCATGACTTCCTACCGCAGTTGCGTGCAGGCCAAGTGGCCGGCGTGGTCGCTGAGCGTGTGCCTGAAGGGTTCGCACTGCCGTATGTACTGGTAAATGACACGCGTGTGGCTTTACAGGATTTGGCACAAAACTGGCGCGCGCAGTTTGATCTGCCGTTGGCGGTGGTGACCGGTAGCAATGGCAAAACCACGGTCAAGGAAATGCTCGCAGCGATCATGCAGGCGGCCTTTGCGGATGACTATCTGGCGACTCGTGGCAATCTGAACAACGACATTGGCTTGCCATTGACTCTGCTGAATTTGAATACCACGCACCGTGCGGCGATCATCGAGCTGGGTATGAATCATCCGGGAGAAACCGCACAACTGGCGCCGATTGCCGCACCGACCGTGGCGATCATCAACAATGCACAGCGCGAGCACCAAGAATTCATGCAAACCGTCGAAGCCGTAGCGCAAGAGCACGCCGATGTGATCGACAGCGTGATGTCCGGTGGCGCGGTGGTGTTCCCAGCGGATGATGAATACGCAGCCATCTGGCGTGAGCGTGCGCAGGCGCGTGGCGTGCCAACGCATGAATTCAGCTTGAACGCTGCGGTGAATGCGGCTTACAGCGCGCGCTATGAATTGGGTTTGTACGCCTCGACCGTGCAATTGATCACCCCGATGGGGCAGTGCACCACGCAGATCAATATTCCGGGTGTGCACAACGTCCACAACGCTTTGGCCGCCTGCGCGACCGCAACCGCAATGGGCGTGTCATTGGATGCCGTGGCGAAAGGTTTGGCGAATTTTGTGCCGGCCAAAGGTCGTTTGCAAACGCATCGTTTGCCCGCTTTGGGCGAAGGCGTGATTTTGATTGATGATACGTATAACGCCAATCCTGATTCCGTTTTGGCGGCGATTGAAGTGCTGGCCAATTCC
>CAYPYQ010000107.1:0-1820 GCA_964414735.1 uncultured Hydromonas sp. | reverse complement strand
TTTGAATTCTTCGGTGATGCGGTCACGCACCATTTTACTCATGCCTTCGGAGGTTTTGAGCAGCACATTGCCAACGAAGCCATCGCACACGATCACATCCGCGCCGCCGGTGAAAATCTGATTGCCTTCGACATTGCCAATAAAGTTGATAGTCGGGGTGTTTTGCAGCAATCCAAAGGCCTGCTTAGTGACCTCGTTTCCCTTCATTTCCTCGTGACCGATATTGAGCAGACCGACGCGTGGATTGGTCGCAGTGGCGTGTGTCATCGTCGCGGCTACGAGGGATGATCCCATCAGCGCGAATTGTTGCAAATGCTCAGCGGTGCAGTCCACGTTCGCACCCAAATCCAACACCACCGTACCAGTGTCCTCCAGATTTGGCAGAATTGAGGCGATGGCCGGACGGTCAATGCCATCCAATGTTTTGAGTACAAAACGGGCAATCGCCATCAGCGCGCCGGTATTGCCTGCGGATACGATTGCGTGCGCGCGACCTTCCTTAATCATATTGATGGCGACGCGCATGGAGGAATCTTTTTTACGGCGCAGGGCGGATTCGACCGCCTCGTGCATTTCCACCACCTCGGAGGCGTGCACGATTTGGCAACGCTCAGACAGCGTCAGTTTGTGGCGCGGTAAGGCGTTTTCGATCTGTGTTTGCTCGCCGACCAGAAGCAGGCTGACATCGGGATGGGTACGTAAAAATTCAGCGCAGGCAGGCAAGGTGACGGCGAGCCCGTGGTCGCCGCCCATGACATCAACGGCAATGATGGTTTTATGTGTACTCATAAGTGTCGTGATGTGTTTGAATGCCCGAAAAGTCTTAACCGAATTTTAACGACAAAAAGCTGGTAAAAACCAGCCTTGAGTCCTTTGTCGTGAAACCGTGATGCCACTATTCATTGACGAGGTATCGTCGTAGAGAGATGCGGCGATCGAAACGATGAATTATTCGTCGTTTTTGGTTTTAACTACTTTTTTGCCACGGTAAAAGCCGTTCGGGCTGACGTGGTGGCGCAAGTGTACTTCACCGGTTACCGGCTCGATCGCAGTTGCAGGACCTGTGATGAAGTCGTGCGAGCGGTGCATGCCGCGTTTAGAAGGTGATTTTTTATTTTGTTGAACAGCCATGATGAACTCCAAATTCTGTTAGCTCTAATTCAATCCAAATCGGATTAGAGAATTGCGAATTATAAATGGTTTTTTAGTTTTTGCCAAGTGCTTTGTTGCTTTATCCATAAATCGTCGTTGTTCGACAACGAATCGTCAACCGACTGATTTGTAACACCTATTTGCACAGGGCTCTAATGGTTTAATCAGCTTTTAGACCACGCAGTACATCGAATGCCGAGGCTTTTTCACCCGCCGACATCGGCAAGGTTTTTTCACAGTGCTCATGCGCGATGACGATCGGCAGGCTGAGGATGATTTCGTCCTCCAGTAGGTTGAGTAGGTCAAAGGCTTTGCTGCCGACGATTTTTTCGACGTCAGCCGTACCTTCCATGATGGCGTTGATTTCGTCCTCTTCACTGTCCAATTCTGCTTCGGAGTGCACCAGTTGTAAGGTGTTATCCACATTCACCGCGTATTGCATATCCTCGGCACAGCGTTGGCAGCGCATCACCAGCGTGCCGTTGATACGGATATTCAACAGCGAGCGTTTTTCGGCGTCAATCTGGCCGGATAAGGTGTATTGCAAAGCGCCATCGTGGCGGCTCAAGTCGCTGCCCAATCGGGTGAGGAGCGCGATGGGCAATTCGCCGGATTGCTGCGCGTGGTCTTTACACAGCGCGAATACGTCGGTTTGCCAAGGGGTAACG
>CAYPYQ010000106.1:0-1739 GCA_964414735.1 uncultured Hydromonas sp. | reverse complement strand
TCCGGCGTTGCAGGTGGTGTTGTGGTCGTTTCCGATATCCGCAACGATTTTATTCGTGATGTCGTGGATGATCGGCGGTAGCTGGGACACGCGTGCATTGGCGTATGGTGCGGCATCCGGCTTGACTTCGGCATTGGCGGGCTGGTGGTTTTTCACCGCGTTGGCCGAAGGCTCCATGAGCGTGGTATCGCCGATTACTTCGGTGCTGGCGGCGGCGATTCCGGTGCTGTTTGGCGTGACAACAGGTGAGCAGTTAAGCATCGGGGTGCTGGCGGGGATTGCGTTTGCCGTGGCAGCGATTGTGCTCATCAGTCAGGAGTCGAAGGATCATCCGCCGCATCATACTTTTGAAAATACCCAGCCACCGCGTTTGACTCGGCGCGTATTGTTGTTCACATTTGGCACGGGCATGGCGTTTGCCTTGAGCTTTATTCTGGTGCATCAGATCGGCGCCACGCCATCCGGTTTATGGCCGATGTTTGCCTCAAAAATGGTGGCGTCTGTGATCACGCTGCTGATTGCATTGCGTTTCGGGCATGTGCATTTGTCGCACGATAAATCGGTGTTGAAATACGCCATGGCCGTCGGCGTGCTCGATGTGCTGGCGAATATCGCGATGTACTACGCATTTCAAGGCGCATTTGTCTCCATCATTAGCGTGCTGGTATCGCTGTATCCACTGTTCACCATCGCGCTGGCGATCGGGCTGCTCAAAGAGCGCACCAATGCGCTGCAAAAAATCGGCATTGCGTTGGCGCTGTGTGCGATTGGTTTGATTGCGTACGCGGGTTAATTGAGCCAGAACACTGCCATGTGACGTGTCATCAGTGGGTCATAAATCCCCGTTATATTTTTCATCTGATCATCCTTTACAGGGAGAAACCGATGAAAAATCATGTGGTTATTTTTGAAGCGCGCGGCGGCACGGACAAAGGTGAATTCGGCTTTCGCAAGGATTCCAAAGCGATTATCGACGCACTCAAACAGCGCGGTTGGAACGCCGAAATTATTTTCTACGATGACGCCAATCGCGGCGAAATCTATCGCCATACCCTGACCAAAGCCGATGCCTACATCAGTCGGGTCAATCCGGGTAATCTGGGCAACGAGGTTGGCTATTTTCAAATGCTGCGCGAATTGGTCGGACAAGGCGTGAAAGGCCTACCGCATCCCGATGCCATGATCGCCTATGGCGCGAAAAGCGCGATTGAGCGACTCAAAGGAACCGCCTTTGTGCCGGAAGACGTCTACACCTACTATCACTTTGACGCGCTCAAAGACAATCTGCCGAAAACGCTCAAACGTGGCGTGCGCGTGATCAAACAAAATCGCGGTTCGACGGGCGAAGGCATTTGGCGCGTCGAAGTGCTCAATCCCGAACAATATCACGACGACATTCCGTGGGATGCGCGCCTTAAACTCACCGAAGCCAAAGACAATCACACCGAAGAAAAATCCTTGCAAGAGTTTCTGGAGTTCTGCATCCGCTATCTCGAAGGTGCGAACGGCATGCTGCTCGATATGCCCTTTTTACCACGCATCAAAGAAGGCGAAATTCGCGTACTGATGTTGCGCGATCAGGTGGTCAATATCGTGCATAAAAAACCGGCGGATACGCCGGACGCATTCTCCGCCACCCTGTTCTCCGGTGCGCAGTATCGCTACGATACGCCAGAACAATGGCCGGAGCTGGTCGAAGTGATTCGCAGCTCATTGCCCGAACTGCGCGAGCGACTGGG